>NZ_CP172573.1:2469472-2773945 GCF_045999815.1 Butyrivibrio sp. NATIVEDY162 | reverse complement strand
CCGAAAAAGAACGTAATTCTGTCTCCCAAATTGGACATATCCACAAAAGCATCCTGTGCCTCGCGGCCTCTGTATCCTCTAAAGATATGCGAAAGAGCATAAGGATATATCAGCACGGATAATCCCAGTGCAATAGCGCACCCAAAGGCATAGCCGCAGATATATTTAAACCTCTCTGCCATTGAAGCTGCTTTTTCAGCTAGTTCATCATTACCAAGTATTGTTTTCCCCTGAGAATCGGCACTCTCTTTCTTTTTCCTGTTCTTTGGCATGAGGAACAGAAACCATATTCCAAATGCAGCTCCCATGACACACATGTATATCAGATAGTAGTACTGTGTCAAAAATCCAAGAATGCTCACCAGTGCAATTGCTGCCACATAGTATGTAAACCCTTTTTTGAATTTAGCATCAAAGGGCTTTGAAAGAACAAATCCCTTAAGCTCATTTCCGGAATAATACTTTTTGATAAGACTTATGAGCTTCATATGAAGGTATGCCGAAGCCAGCACAAATACTGTCAGCCACATATACATTCGTATAAAGAGTACGCAGGAGATTGTCATAGGATTAAATCCGTATACAAACATTACAATGAGTCTCACACTCCTGGTCATTCCGAGAGCCTTTGCAAGTTTATATAAAATAACAAAGCTAATGATGAAGCCTATAAGATTTATAATAAGCCCCTGCCACTTACTGAAAACTCCGGGAGTCAGTGAACATGCCGTGTGGAGAAGGTCGTAAAAAAACGGAGGATGTACGTCCCATGACTGCACCTGATGTACAAGCCCATAGTTAAAGCCCTCTCCCTTTTTAACCACAAATTCATCCCTTATCGTATCTGTATCCACCCATTCTCTGTCAGGATAGTAAAACCCAAGACTCCTGTTGGATGAAAAATATGAGTAGTATTCATCCTGATGAAATCCGGCTTTTTGTACCCCGTGCAGGCAGATAAAGCTTACTTGAATGATCAGCAAAAGAAGCAATATTAAGCTATATCGTTTACTCTTAGTCTTCATGTAAAACTGCTCCTACCTTATTTGATCCCCCGTAATCTTGCATGTGTGCTCCTGACCGCCTTTGGAGCCAGACCAAGCATTATTAAGTATGCTCTGTTCTTACCTGTAAGATATCTGTTTGAAAAAATGTCCTTCATATGATTTCTCAAAAACCGGACAACATCTTTTCTGTAAAACTTATTCCCATGATTCATTCTGCTAATCGGAATATGCAAAAGATAATCCAGCCTTTGTATCAGACAAAATCTCATTGCAACCTCTCTAAGCTCCGGAAAATCCTTTTTCACAAGACGATAAGCCACATCTGAATTTCTGACAATATCAGTAAAGACAGGAGGAAAATATTCCTTCTGCTCCGCCTTTTTCCTTGAATTACTACCGCTTCTGTAAAAAACGTGATAGTACTGATTTGGCAATATTACAAGCTTATCCACACTTTTCAGCATGTGTATCATAAGATAAAAATCTTCATTCAGCTCATTTTCAGGAAAGCCCCTGCACTCTCCCTTAAACAGTTCTCTGCTTGTAAGCTTAGTACAAAAGGATGCATCACCCGTATGCATAAGAAGTGTTTTAAAGTGCTCTTTTCCACTTATCACCTTAACTGCTTTTGGCGGAATACAAACATCGGGAAGTCTGTCTCCATTCTCAGCTATCTCGTCTCTTGAAGCTTGTGCCATCAGCACTTTGGAATCCTCAGTGCTGTTTTTTTCTATTTCCAGCATAAGGTCCTCATACATATGCGGATCTATGTAGTCATCGGAATCCACAAAGCCGATATATTCTCCTGTGGCCGCTGACAATCCCAGGTTTCTTGCCTTACTGCTTCCACCATTTTCCTGATGAAGCAGGGTTATTTTAGGATACCCTTTTTCAGGGTTACTTACCTCTTTTTCAACAAAATCCTCAATCCGTGCGTATGTCCCATCTGTAGAACCATCATCAACTACTATAATTTCCATAAGCTCCGCAGGGTATGTCTGCTCGCATACGGATTTAAGGCAGCGGACAACCAGATCCTCAATATTATAAGCAGGTATTATTACACTTATTTTCTTTTGAAAAGTCATCACTCTAAATGATTGTCCTCCTGAAGTGTTCTGATGATTCCCGGAGCCTTTATTACATCAGCTATGCTCATTGGTCCGCTCTTTGGCGGATCATAGTTTTCTTTATTTACAAGCTTTTCGCAAAAAGTAAGTAGCCTTTGCGCTGCTGCCTGTGCATTCCATTCCCCGGCTATAGTCTTATATGCAGACACCTGAAGCCCTCGCAGCATTTCTCCATTTACTAATGTCTCCGAAGTATCTCCACTTGCAGATGCCTCTGAAATATCTCTATCTACAGCTGCCTTGAGATTATCCCCTTTACCTGCAGGAATTAAAATAGTATCTATTTTCTTCCTCAGCTCCTTTTCATCACAGGAGCTAAAAGTAAGACCATTTTCACCGTCCCTTATAAGATACGGAACAGCCCCCGCCTCTGAAGAAGCTATAACTGCGCTGGCACTGTTCATGGCTTCATTTACAACTGCGCCCCAGCCCTCGAGATAATTGCTGGCAAAGAGAAATACATGGCTCTTTTCCATTATATCCCTCACTTCATCCGGCTTCATAAAGCCGCGAAGTGAAATATTCTCAGTTAACCCTTTTTCCTCTATAAGTCCCGATATGGCTGAAAACATTGGACCATCCCCTACAATATCCAGGTGAAAATCCACATTTTTATCTCTCAGATATTCTGCAGCCTTAACGGCCAGTTCAGGATGCTTTAGTTTTATAAGCCTTGCTGCAAAGCATATCCTCAACTGCTCGCCGTCTTTATATAATAGCTTAGTCAGTTTCTCCTCATCATATTTTCTATATGGCGGAAAATATCCCCACTTAAACATTTTTCCGGGATAAGCACCTATCAGCTTATAATCTCCGGACACATACGCACCTGCACATAGCATATAAACAGGGTCATTTCTGTACTTAATGTGCTCATCATACTTTGCCATAAGTCCTTTGGGAGATATCATTTTCCATCTCCCTTCACGGTAAATCCTCTCACTTACCCTTATAACAGGTCTTTTCCCGGCAAGTCTCTCTCTTATCTTCTGCATTGCAGGCGCTTCTTTGCTTAAGCCTGTCCAGCCAAGAATAAGTACATCCGACGTCTCTATAAGCCTGATACATCTGCTCTCATCCTCATAGAGTCTGTTCACATAAGGAAGCCTCCCCGTATCGGAATCCCAGCCCATACTTTTTCTCTGATCCTCCATGGGCTGTGCTTCAATAAACGAAAAATCCTCTCCGAGTCTTGCAAAAAGTTCATCGCAAAAAGGAATCTGATGGTGGTTTATGAAGTTTGAAATGAAAGTGATCTTTATAATGCTCCCCCCATCCTGTTATTTACGATATCCTTGTAGATTTCCACAAGTCGTTTATAATTCTCACCTGCATCATGAATTATCATTGCATGTTTTCTAGCATTATCACCATACACAGCTGCTATAACAGGCTCTCTGAACATCTGCTTAACGCATTTGGTAAGTTCCTCAACGTTCCCGGCTTCAAAAAGAAGTCCGTCAACATTCTTTTCAAGCATACTGGGTATTCCTCCGGTATTTGCTGCAATTGTGGGAACTCCCAAAAGCATGGCCTCCGCCATGGTATTTGGTGAATTCTCAAGAATTGAAGGGCATACGAAAACATTGCACTTAAGAAGCTGCTCCTTCATCTGCTCTGCTGAAAGTTTTCCCAGCATTACAACCTTACCGCCAAGTCGCCCTCTTCTTATCAGTTTTTTAAGATACTTACCATAAGCGGATATCCTTATAGCAAGAGGATATCTGCTTTTCCCCGAAGCATTTTTCTGCTCATCGGGAATAGTTACAGTCTTTCTTTTGATTCTGCCTATTACACTGTTTCCTGCAACATAAAGCCTTGTATCCGGGAATTCCTTCAATATCTCAGGCATGGCCTCAAGCATGAAATGAAATCCCTTCAGCGGATAATCTCCCTGTGACAGGAAAATGCTGTGAGGAACAGTGTTAACAGATCTCCATGCACCCTTATAAAAAGTTGGTCTCATGGTCTCATTCATTTTATAATACTTAGCCTTTGGATTAATTCCGGCTGTGATTTCCCTGTCAAAGTCTGTTCTTCCTGTAATATTTCCTGCAAGCCTTATGGCTTCCTTCTCATTCTCTCCGCGCTTTTCAAACTTCTCTTTCTGTTGCACAAGGGAATCGTTCTTATATCTGTCACGGAAAGTAGTATCCGTATACACATTCTCCGGAAGGTTTGCCATATACACCTTACTTATTTCACTACATATACCCTGAATTCCAAGAAGAGTACATTCCGGATTATTAAAGGCTTTTATAGCAGCAAGGCAATGTGGAAACTCTGTTCCGAAAACATGAATAAGATCCGGTTTAAAATCTTCAAATATCTTTTTAAATCTTGATTCCAGCTTCTCATCATATATTTCCGCTGCATTTAAATTTTCAGAGAAACCATAAAAATTAACTCCGTCTATCTCTCTTGGTTCTTCACCCATACTTTCGGAAGGAAATGCGACCCCAAGAGTTATATTTCCTGACTTTTTTCCGGAAGATATTCTGTCATAGGCTCCGGAAAGCCATCCTTCCCTATCTGACCACGGCAGATTGTTTGCCCTTGCAAATGCAGGGAGCATTATATTACATACCCACAAAACTCTCATACAAAAACCTCTCAGCGATGCTTATAAATCAGTCGTTTTATTTCGTTGTACAAGCCCGCGGTTTTAGGATTTTCTGCTATCTTTGTGCGAAGCGGAGCAAGAGACAGAATTCGTATCATATCAAATCGCTTTATTTTGTCCTTAGACAGATACAAATGTATGATCTGCTGCCTCTCAGTCTCTGATATTTTACGGTTCTCCTTTGTCTCCGAGAATCCGCCACCCTCATAATCTGCTATCTGCATGTTCAGATATTTGGTCTCTGCCTTTTCCACATAAAAACAGCGAAGGAAATGCTCATAATCTGCCCTCACCTTCCAAACCGTATCAAATGGATATCTGAGAACAAGTCTCTCATCATAAAAGCACGCCTGATGTGACGGAACATTTCTGTAGCAGGCAAAGTCGTTTATCTTCGGATTCGATGCCACTCTCTGTCCTGTCTTCATCTCGTAAATATCTCCATAATAAATTGTTGGAACAATCGTACCGGAGTTCTTTGAATCCAGGAAAATCTTATCGTGTACCTTTTTTAAAACCTGATTATCGGAAAAAACATCGCCGCAATTAAGGAAATATACATATCCCGGAGCTGTATCCGATACATGCCTGCTCTCCTCGCTTCTCATGGCGTCAACTGCCATATTCATGGCATCGTAGATTCCATGGTCCCTGCTTCTTATGACCCTGATCCTTCCGTCCATGTACCTGATATCGAAGGAGCCTCCTGAAGACATTTTTCCTGCACTTAAGCGGCGCCTTCCCTCTGTTTGTTCATTCTCGGACTGCTCTATACCAAGGCATTTAACAGCCTTCTCCAAGGAGCCGTCAGTTGAGCCTCCATCCTTTATGATAATCGCTATATCCTTAAAGGTTTGCATCTTTATGCTCTCCAGGGTATTTATAAGATCCTCCCCGGCATTATATGAAACTACAATAATTGTAAAAAATGGTCTTTTCATATCAAACCTCTTTTAGCCAAATCCTCTCTCCGATAATGTCGCCGGCAGCTCATGAAATAAAAACGTCTCATAAGGCAGGATCAGCATTCCATCGTCGCCTGCTCTTCTCATAAACATGACAAAATATATGACACAGCCAGCAATTGTCAGCGCTCTGAATAATTGTCCCGCCTTATATCTGGAAGTATCCCTGTCCCCCAGAAGTCTTACAAGAAGCGCGGGAACATATAATATCTGAGTTACGGTAAAATAATATGCTATTCTTGAAATCGTAGGCAAAAAGGAGCAGAAGATATACATCATCAGCGCTCCGTAATTAGCATAGAAATAAAAGCTCATCCTGCGATCGGATATAACATCCTTTCCAAGTACAAAAAAAGCAAGTATCAAGACAGCCACGCACCTTGCTATTCCTATCTTACTTGTCCCGCCTGTGAGAAACTCGGTTCCCTCATAGGAAGGATAGAGCTTTACCGCTATTTCCAGATAAAGATCCTTCAAAAACAGGCAGGAAATGCATAAAAGCGCAAGTACGCCGTGCATCCATCTCTTCCATTTCATCTGCGCAAGCGGATAAAGAACCAGTACCACTAATAGTGATTTATGGAAAAGACTTCCAAAAAGTATTAAAAGAACAAATCTTGGCCAGTCTCTTTTTATGCAATAGGTTATTGAATAGAATGCTATTCCAAGTGCCAGATAATTTCTTACGGTATTTAGTGACTGAAAATAATAACCCAGTAGCATGAACATCGCAAAGGACATAAAGAAATTCTCAGTCTGCCTGAATATTCCCATCAGGAAGAAGAAAACCGTTGCAGCTGCAAATACAGCAAACACTGCAACATAATTCTCAAATCCAAAGATATAATAAATAAGCTTCGTAAGATAATTAAATCCAACCTCTGTCGGAACTATGGCATCACTATATGTTCTATGCATAAATTCCACATACTTGCCATAATCATTACCCACATTTAAGCGCAGAGCAGATACCCCTGTGAGAATCACAAATAAAAAAAGCAGTCCCGTAGCATTCCTCACCTGAATCCTGCTTATTCCGCGATGAATCCCGCGATATTCTCCGGTTTTAATTATTGGAGCAGTATCTTTACTCTTTATATGATATGCAATTGTAAGGCTAATAACTGTTAGTGCTAAGTAAACAAGCATACGATAACCTTTCACGCATTTCTCTGCTCAATTATTCCCTGCTTTATCCCATTTTTCATAAGCCTGTAACATTCAAGTACGGGCTTTTCCCTGCACATCTCATGTCTCTTGGCCAACAGGAACCTAAGACTCATTGGCTTAGCCATGATTCCATACAAAAAATGGTACAGCACTCCTCTGTCAAAGAAGAACTTATCGTTATATCCATTAAACCATGTAGAAGGCCTGTCTGCCTCCTCATGTCCTATGTGGACACTTGTGCGATATATCCTTATTCCCTTCTTTAAACAGTCATGTAAAAAAAGCGAGTCTTCACCATTACTGTATTTTGCCCCCCCTCCAAAAAGAACGGAGAATCTGACCCCTGCCTTTTTTAGAGCAGACGTCCGTGCCACTATGGCATAAGCGGGATATCTTCCGTAATTTTTCCATGACACTTTGTTAAAATCGGTATTGCAGTAGGTCTGTCTTCCTTCTGAAGCCTTTACATTGAACATGATCATATCCGCTTCAAGGTGAGCATCAAACTCTTTTTCCACAAGTGCTGCATATCCATCATCATAAACAATGTCCTCATCAGCAAACTGAAGCAGTTCATGGTCGGCATTATCAAGAGCAAGATTCCTCGATAAGCCAACTCCTCTTTCATTTCTGTGAAGACATTTTATATTGCAGACACATCCTTGTCTGTCTGTATACTTATTTTCAAAAGTCAGATTCTCATCGCATTGGTTTACGATGACAGCATCTGACTGAATATTCATTTTTTCTGGCAATTTAGCCGTATCCTGATTAACACCGGATACCAGTATTTGAATTCTAGACATATTAAAGCCCCAGATATCTGTTTAAAAGCTTCATATCAGCGTCCGTAACAACTATTCCGCAAACCTTGCATCCAAGCTTCTTTAAAAGTGATATCAGATGCTCTGTCATAGCTCCGTTGTGTGTGCCCATACTGATTGCAATTATCGCACCATCAACATTTGAAAGCTGCTGCGCTGAATCATTGTCATTCCCCGGAAGACTCATAGGCTGTATCGTGGGCATTCCATCCGGTAATCCGTTTCCTACCACTTCCTTAAGCCTCTTGGCAATTATCTCTGCTTTTTCCGAGCCGGTCTTATCATCTGCGCTTATAAGTACAAGGCTCTTCTCTGCTTTTAGCTGAGACTTAACAGAAAGAAGAAGTTCATTTCTAAAAAATGAAGGCTCCTCTGCACCCTCTCCGCTAAGAACACCAAGCACAGGAAGATTATATCTTTTCTCTGCATCCTCAGGGACATATATTGCATCATCCATGGCCTTGGAAAAAATCAGCGTAAGCACTGACAAAACAAATCCTAAAACCGCACCAAATATCACAGCTACACCCATTCTGTCAGGGATAAGCTCCAGCTTTGTATCTGATCTTCCAAGAATCTCGATACTTGTGAATGCATAATTTGCCTTGCCATACTCCACAAGTGCATCATTTGCAGCATCAGCAATTGCTCCGGATTTTTCTCTGTCAGGATTGGATACCTTGAAGATCATTACCCTGACATCTGAAGGAATATCAGCATTAACCGAGGACACAACCTCTTCTCTTGTGATGTTGACTCCTTCCTTATAACCGGCATCTTCAAGGTTCTCCATTATTTTATCAAGAATATTGTAATCAGTTTTTATCTCAAGATTACTATCCTCTGCCTTAACCAGAATGTTCCAGGTATATGCATTATAGAAATCAACTTCTGCCTTTTTGTTCTCATCATATGCAAAATAAATGTACAGAGTTGATTCAGTAACATAATTTCTGGCAGGAGCATAAACTACATTCGCCAAAAAATAAATGATTCCCGCTATTATGGCGCCCGTAGCCGCAGCTATGGGAAGTATCCACAACTTTTTTAAAAGCACCAGATAAAAAGCTCTGAGATTCAGTATTTCGTTGTCGTAGTTTTCTCTTTTAGTAGCCATTTAATTTTCACCGGAGTTTTTAAGTGCCGTAGTCTGAGTTTCCTCTACTCCCTCAGTCGCATCAGGAGTAAAGAGTATCTTGAGTGTTAACAGCATCAATTTAATATCAAGCCATACAGAATAGTTCTCGATATATGCAAGGTCAAGCTTCAGCTTATCATATGGAGTAGTATTGTACTTACCATAAACCTGAGCATAACCTGCAAGTCCTGCCTTAACCTTCATTCTGAAAGCAAATTCAGGCATAGTCTCCATGTACTGAGCTATGATCTCAGGTCTCTCGGGTCTTGGTCCTATAAAGGACATCTCACCTTTTAAGATGTTGAAAAGCTGCGGAAGCTCATCTATTCTGCATGCTCTGATAAATCTTCCAATAGGAGTAATTCTGGAATCATGCTTGGTGGCAAGTCTTGCAACGCCATCTTTCTCGGCATCCACCCTCATGCTTCTGAACTTCATGATTTTGAACTCTTTCTGATTTTCCGTGCATCGAATCTGCTTATAAAGCACCGGTCCGCCATCATAGAGCTTTACAATAATTGCAGTAATGAGCATTATCCATGATGTAAGGATTATTAAAATAAGTGAACCGATCACATCTATGATTCGTTTTATCGCACGCTGCTCTACCTTGAGGTAATATTCCCTTAAAAGTAAAACCGGAGTGTCGAAAATATGAAGCTGTTCCGAGCCCTTGACCAGAACGTCTGTAATCTTGGGCATCATATAAACTCTTATAGAATTTGAATACAAAAACTTCAGAAGTTTATTTCTTTCCTTGGTAGGAATATCCCAGATAACAACTGCATCGTATCGCTCAAGGCATTCTCTTTCGATGGACATCAGGCCTTCACTGATATTCATACACTTTACAATATTATATTTATCCTGTCTGGAATTAAATTTACGTAAGATATCATCAACCGGATATTCTCCGCTTACGAGAAGCATCTGCCTCGCAGGGAAGATCTTCCTGTACAGCCAGTTGGTGCATACCGCCCACAAGAACGAGAGAACCATCTGAATTGCAAGTATCTCCAGCATGGGATATATCGGCACCAGCCAGTTTCTCATCAGTGATATTTGAAAATAGGAGATAACATTCACCATAAAGAGGGCGAATATCTGTGAAAGAAAGATATCCATAGACTTGAGATATCCTATCTTCAATCCGCCATATGTATTCGAGAAAAAGAGCATAAGGACAAAATAAATGGCAATAACCAGTAAGTGTCCCCTAAAATACAGCTTAAGTCCGTTTCCCAGCATATATCCGTCCACACTGATTCGCGGTGCAGATAAAACCGGATAATATATTTTAAACCAAAAATAGCCATAAACGGCGGTCTGAATCAAAAGACCTATAAGTCCAAGGCATAATACAAATACTCTTTTTATAGATTCAACCTGTTTCATACAATTACCCTTATAGCCTTCGAAGAGTCGCTCTTACAGCCCATCCCATAAAATAGAAGAGGCTTGAGATCACCGATAATCCGGCTATTTTTCTATACAGTCCCCAAATTCTTCGGATTGCCGCAAACTTATTTGATGATAGCGATTTGTGAGGACGTCTGTAAATTGCAAGAACTTCATCAAGTCCGTATGCAACTGTTCCCCTCTTTAAAATCGACCACCAGGTGGCAGTATCCTCGCTCTCTATAAGCGGCATGTAAATCGTATCCTTAGAGAGCTTATCCATATCTATCATAACGGTTGTAGTGAAGATAACCGTTCTTGAAAGTGCCTCTCTAAAAGAAAGACTTTCCGGTACATGAACTACCCGACCGGTAGGCTTGGCATTTTCATCGCCAAATTCATATGCTGTAAAAACAAAGGCAGCATCCTTATCTCTGAGAAAAGCCAGCTCTTTTTCAAGCTTGTCCTCCATCCATACATCATCAGCGTCGAGGAATGCCAGATATCTTCCTGTGGCAGCGCTTATCCCGGCGTTTCTTGCAGAAGCAGCTCCCTTGTTAACAGTTGTTCGTATCAGCTTAATCCTGTTATCGCCCTCGCCAAGCACTGCATTAATTATCTCTGTGCTCCTGTCTGAAGATGCATCATCAACCAATATAAGTTCGAAATTCTCATATGTCTGACGCTGGACCATTCTTATGGTATCGAGAATATAGTCCTGTGCGTTGAATACGGGAACAACGATACTGATTCGATTACCCAGGCTTCTGTCACTTTTCATCAAAGCTCTTCCTTAACAATGTAAATAGGTCTCTTTTTTACCTCAAGATAGGTCTTACTGAGGTACTGACCCACAATTCCAAGGCAGAACAGCTGAACACCGCTTACCAGAGATATGATGCACACAAGTGACGGCCATCCGCTGGTAGGGTCTCCGAAAGCGACCTTCCTGATGATAGTTACAATAATTAATATCAGAGCAAGGAAGCAGAATATCACACCAAGAATGGATGAAAAAGCAAGTGGCACCGTTGAAAATGCCATAATTCCATCAAGTGCATATAAAAACAGCTTCCAGAAGGACCACTTGGTCTCTCCCTTTTTGCGCTCAATATTTTCAAACTCCAGCCATTTGGTTGTAAATCCAACCCAACCGAAAATACCCTTTGAAAATCGGTTATATTCTTCCATAGACAGTATTGCATCAACAAACTGTCTGGTCATAAGTCTGTAATCCCTGGCTCCGTCGACAATCTCAGTCTTGGACATCTTATTTATAAGGCTGTAGAATCTGCGTGCAAAAAAAGATCTTATGGGAGGCTCTCCCTTTCTGGTAACACGTCTTGTTGCTACGGAATCATAGCCTTCATTTACAATATACCCATACATCTCCGGAAGCATCGCCGGCGGATCCTGAAGGTCACAGTCAAGCATAACGACATAATCGCCCTTTGATTTCTGTAATCCTGCATATATAGCTGATTCTTTGCCAAAATTTCTTGAGAAGTTTATAAGATGAACTCTTTCGTCCATCTCATGAAGTTTCTTAACCTCTGCTACAGTACCGTCTTTAGAGCCATCATTAACATATATTATCTCAAACTCAACTTCATGCTCCTTGAAAAAGGCCTCTGTCTTCATCAATTCATCATAGAAATCTTTTATGTTTTCCTCTTCGTTATAGCAAGGAACGATTATACTAATAAGCTGCATTGTCTTTATCTCTCCGCTCTCATAGGGTTGTTCAAAAAGTCTTCATAGGCAAGCCTGATTCCATCCTCAAGCTCTGTCTTGTAAGTCCATCCGAGTCCGGCAGCCTTAGACACATCAAGAAGCTTTCTGGGTGTTCCGTTGGGCTTTGTTGTATCCCACTCAATTTCTCCTTCATAACCGACTACTCTGGCGATTGTCTCAGCAAGCTCTTTTATTGTAAGCTCCTTACCTGTTCCGGCATTAACTGTCTCGTTGCCGCTATAATTATTCATAAGGAATACACACAGGTTAGCAAGATCATCAACATACAAAAACTCACGAAGGGGTGATCCGTCTCCCCAACATGTCACCTTCTTAAGTCCTGCTTCCTTAGCCTCATGGAATCTTCTGAGCATCGCAGGAAGAACATGTGAATGTGTGGGATGATAATTATCATTAGGTCCGTACAGATTTGTAGGCATAACAGAAATATAATCTGTTCCATACTGTCTGTTCAAAAACTCACAATACTTAAGTCCTGAAATCTTAGCAAGGGCATATGCCTCATTTGTCTTCTCCAGTTCACTTGTAAGAAGGCAACTTTCCTTCATAGGCTGAGGTGCCATTCTGGGATAAATACAGGATGATCCAAGGAATTCAAGCTTCTTACAGCCATTCCTCCATGCTGAGTTGATAACATTCATCTCAAGTATCATGTTTTCGTACATAAAATCAGCAAGTGCACTCTGGTTAGCTTCAATTCCGCCAACTTTTGCAGCTGCAAGGAAAACATATTCAGGCTTTTCCTTAGAAAAAAATTCCTCAACAGCATCCTGCCTTGTGAGGTCAAGTTCCTTGTGTGTACGGGTAATTATATTTGTATAGCCCTGTCTTTCCAGCTCTCTTACAATTGCTGATCCAACCATTCCGCGATGACCGGCTACATATATCTTTGCATTTTTTTCCATAACTATATCTCCATTCCAAACTACAATACTTTATTTTACTCTATTTTAGCGGTTTTTTCCAATTTACTCGAAGTTAGGCAAAAAGCCATCCGTTATCTTATCCCCTCCCATGTTGAATCCGTCGGGATTGGGTGTTGAGGGAAACAGCTCGTATCCTGTTCTGTCTCCTTCCTCTGGGTAATAGAATACATTTCCGTTAATTTGCTTTTCCTTTAATACATAGCTGTTGTAAGGCTGTTGTGCTACAAGATAAGATGGCTTAAATCTCGGATAATCGTCTCTTATAAGAACTCCGAATTTAAACATCATAAAAACAGCAAACAAAGCTACTGCAATCCTGTAAATATATCTCTTAATATTTTCATCAAAGCGATTATCAAAAAGAATCACAAAGCGTCCCATCATGATCACCGTAGGAAGCCACAAATACACACATCCGTATCGGATAAGTGGTGATGTCAGCAAAAAGTACACAAGGCAAATATAGGTAACGCCTTCAATGAACAGAAAATCCGAGAGAGAAACAGTCCTTCTGCGGCTAAGATGAAATATTTTTGAAATAGTCTCATCCCCGGGAAAAGCTTTTTTCTTTTTCCTGAAAATCCTTCTGACTATGTAGTAGCCTGCACATCCGATATAGACAGGAATACTCAAAGCATCAAGAATAAGCATTCCTTTATTAACCTTCGAAAGCCCTGTATACCATTCCGGAAACCAGTCTCTTAATGGCTCACTTATCTTAGAGGGATCAGTAAAGCCTCTGCCATACACAGTTATCTCATTCGCATCACTAAGAGCAGTTGCAAACGGTATCTTCCACGAAAAATTAAAGAGGTCAATTCCGGTAAAAGGATATATCAGCCATCCAGTCTGTATTACATTCCTTACAAAATACGGAGCAGCTATAATAAGGCAAAATAGCACACTCAGCATTATTGGTGTCAAACCTTTTTTCTTTTCTTTTTTCGATATACGAATAATAGGGTGCAGTGAAAGGAGTAACAGAGGTGCTGCTGATAGCTTTATGGTTGTAACATAAACAGCGCAAATACTCAAAAGAGCATAAGGCAAAAAGGCCCTTTCCCTGGAAGAATTCAAATCCAGCCACTGAATGACTATGTAAAATACCATAGTCGCCATGAAGTAATCAGAAGCAGGCGATACCATCTCATCAAATATTGTAAACAGATAATAAATAGCTGTTACTCTTACAAAATCCGATAGTATCACATGCCCTCTTCTTTCGATACTCTTTAGATCAGCACATAGCCAAGCCAGCAGCAAAGCAAAATAACCTGCCATGGCATGCATCTGTTTTCCCCAAAATGATCCGCTGTAAAGAGCAGAAAGCGCAAAGGAAGCGCTGTTATAGCCAAGTCTAAGATGTAGATTTCCAAGTCCCTTTATTGTTCCAAACTCTTCTATCCACCTGATAGCCTGTGCATGATATAGATCAGTATCATAATGCATTAAGCCATGGGATGTACCATAAGCCATGAGCAGAAAAATCGCCAGATAGAGCCATGCACTTCCGGTACTGATAACTCTGCCAATCCCATTTATCAATCTCTCATTCATGGCCTCTCTGTACTCATAATATAACAGTGCACAAGCCAGAATCAGCACAAGATTGGCAGCCAGCGATACCCTGCTTATCAGACTAAAGAGCTCAGCGTATACATTTACCACCAGAATGCCTGCAACAAGATAGCTCTCATTATACTTAAATGAATAGACAAATCTTTTTTGTCCCTTGGAAACATGCATACAGCTTATGGATGCAATTCCCTCAAGCACAGCAAACCCAATTATGTATGTAGTTATTATTACATATATCCAATTAGCGATTACAGCCAGCATTTAGAGTTTTACCTTTTAACCAAGCAGCTCTTTAAGATATCTCTCGATAGCTTCGTGCCAATCTGCAAACATGAAGTCAGATGTAAGTTTGAACATATAGTTCTCAAGTATAGAATAAGCAGGTCTTGGTGCAGCCTGCGGATTCTTTGCTGAATACTCTGCGCTTGTAACGTGATTAACCTTTGTTGATTTTCCTGCCAGTCTGAATATCTCCTCAGTAAAGTCAGCCCAGTTGGTATCGCCTTCACAGGTTCCGTGGAACAGGCCATAATTCTCTGTTTCAAGAAGATAATGAATAGCTCTTGCAAGCTCGTAAGTACTTGTAGGGGTACCAAGCTGATCGCACACAACGCTGACCTCATCATGTTTCTCGGAAAGGCCGAGCATGGTTTTAACAAAATTCTTACCATCTCCGTATAGCCAGGCTGTTCTGATAGTAAAATAGTTCTTTGCAAATTTCTCAACAAACTGTTCGCCGGCAAGCTTTGTTATTCCGTACTTACTCACAGGACCTGTTTTATCAAACTCAGTATATGGTCTGTTTCCGTCGCCTGCAAAAACATAGTCTGTTGAAATGTGAACAAGCTTTGCTCCTGTGTCAGTAGCTGCAATTGACAGGTTTCTAGGTCCTATTGCATTTATTTTATAAGCAAGATCCACATCGCTCTCCTGTGCATCCACTGCGGTATAAGCAGCACAGTTAATAATGGCGTATGGCTTTACCTCTCTTGCAAGAGTAGTAACCGCATCAACATTGGTAATATCAAGGGGCGTAATGCCTTCTCCCTGAAAAACATCTGTATTTACAAGCTCATACTCTCCGGTTTTTCCAAGTTCCAGATTTACCGCTCTTCCCAGCTGTCCATTACATCCAGTTACAATAATTTTTTTCATAAGACTTTGCCTTTCTTATATATTGAATTATCCTGTAAAACAGTATTTATTAACGATATATCAGCTAAAAAATATATTCCCTATGAAACAAGCATACGGACGACAAAAATGCCGTCCGCCCTTTTTTCAGTATTTTATTCACCAAGCCCATTCTCTATAGCTTTAATAAGTGCCTCCATAGCCTCATTCTCATCAGGCCCCTCGCACTTAAACTCAAGTTCATCTCCACATTTGATGCACGCTCCCAGAACACTTAGCACGCTTTTAGCATTCGCTGAATTATCTCCATACATAAATGTGATATGCGATTTATAGTTCATCGCAACCTTACATAAATTTCCGGCAGGGCGCAAGTGAAGCCCTGTTGGGTTTTTAATAACCACTTTCTGTGTAATCATACATATTTCCTCTATTAAAGCATTACATCCTGTATCAACTCTGCAAGTTTTTTCGCTTCTTCATCTATAACCTTCTGATCTTTTCCCTCTATCATTACACGAACAAGGGGTTCAGTCCCTGAAGGTCTGATAAGTACCCTTCCATCTCCGGCGAATTTCTTTTCAAGCTCCTCAATTGCTTTTGCAATCTCAGGGTACTCCATATAATGGTCCTTCTTATGAGTAGGCACTGTTGCATTGTACAGAGCCTGAGGCATAACCTCCATAACCCCGGACAGCTCTGAAAGCTTCTTGCCTGTGTCCTTCATAACCTTAAGAAGATGGAGTGCTGATAAAAGTCCGTCTCCGGTTGTATTATCATCAAGGAAAATAATGTGTCCTGATTGCTCGCCGCCAAGGTTTGCGCCTATTTCTTTCATGCGCTCCAGCACATATCTGTCTCCAACCTTAGTCTTCTCGATTTTTATTCCCTCACGCTCTCCCATTTTGAAGAATCCGAGGTTACTCATTACAGTAGCAACTATGGTATCACCCTTAAGGTCACCATTATCCTTCATGTGCTTACCGATAATTGCCATTATCTCGTCGCCGTCAACGAGCTTACCTTTCTCGTCTACTGCAAGGAATCTGTCTGCATCACCGTCAAAGGCAAGTCCGATATCCGCTTTTTCGGTAACAACTCGTCCCATCAGCTCTTCCATATGTGTTGAGCCGCAGTTGGCATTGATGTTTGTGCCATCAGGATTGGTGTGAATTGCTATAACCTGCGCACCTGTCTGTCTTATAGTTTCAACAGATGTATATGAGCTTGCTCCCTCCGCACAATCCATAACTATCTTAAATCCATCAAGCCTTACATCAACACATGTAAGATTGTGATTGATATACTCTTCACGCGCATCTGTGCGGTTCTTTATCTTACCGACACCGGCACCTGTAGGCATTTTTACGCCTTCAAGATTGTGTCGTATGAGATCTTCGATTTCATCTTCCATAGCATCAGGAAGCTTGAACCCGTTACCATCAAAGAACTTTATTCCATTAAACTCCATAGGGTTGTGAGAAGCTGAAATGACTACTCCCGCATCAACTCGATATTTTCTGGTAAGGAACGCAACTGCAGGTGTAGGAAGAACCCCCACATTAACAACATTAGCACCTACTGAGCAGGCTCCTGCCATGAGTGCTGAAGCAAGCATATCTCCTGAAAGTCTTGTATCGCATCCTACCATAATGGTGGGTTTATGCTTATTCTCCTTTGACAGTACATATGCTCCTGCCTGTCCGAGCTGCATGGCAAGAAGCGGTGTCAGCTCATCATTGGCTACGCCTCTTACTCCATCTGTTCCAAATAATCTAGACATTATTATCTATCCTCCAAAATTTACTCTGTCTTCGTCAGCTTTACAGTAACACTGATCATGTCACTAGTAGTAACTCCGCCGGGTAAAAGCAATGATACATTAACAGTATAATCGCCTGACAAATCATCGCCCTCAGCTTCTATCTGAGAAAGATCCGCAACACCTGATACATCATCAGGATCAATTCTGTTTACTTTATCAGAAAGGCCACTGACAAGCAAATCAAATGCCTTGTCATCACTGACAAGCTCTGCCTCATAGCCCTCAGGAACATTTGTAAATTCTATCTGGCTGTACGGCACACTGACTGTCTTGTCATTCTTCTTATCAATATAAGCAACCACAGTTGCTATTCCGTTAAAATCCGGATCACCAAAGCTTACATTCCCCGGCAGATATCCTGACAGGTCTATAGTCTTTGTAAGATTGCCTGTAAGTCCTGTTATATCAAGTGATGCATCAGATACTGATATGGAATCAATCTTATTAAGGACCGACATTCTTCCTGCAAGAAGCACGTCCTCGGGATTTGATTCTATTACACCGGTAGCCACATAACCTTCAGCAGGAATTCCTGATATCTGATAAGTTATCGGAACTCTCTTGGTAGCAAGGATATTAACAGAAACTCCCACAGAAGAACTGCTGAGCTTCAGGCTGTCCTTAGACACCTCGTCACCATCTTCATTATAGAGATGTATCTCAGCATTAGTTCCAATATTAGTGGTATAGCCTGTTACCTCGACATTAACCTGTGCATCCTTAACGCTTTCAACTACGGATTCAGGACCCGTGATTCTTATCTGGTTCTGATCAGTAACAACATCACCTATTATATACCCATCCGTCAAGGTACCCGTTGTAGTGGCTGAAATAGCCAGAGTCTTTGAAGCTCTGTTCTCAATACTGAGCTGGACGGCATCTATACTTCCTGAAATACTCTGTATCTGATTGTAATACTTGTTAGTCTGCAGGGTAATGGCAACAAAATATGTACCGTTTATGTTGGTTGTATTTTCAAGGTCTGCTATCGCAACGATATTATCCTTACTCAAAGAATCAACAATTGATCTCGGCGCATAAACAGATACTGTGGAAATAACATCACTGTCATCAAGAACCTGATAAACCTGATTGTTATCCGTTATGCTGTTAGTATTTCTCAAAGTAACCGGCACATTGCTGAATCTCACCGAATCTACCGGATCACTTATATTCGTAACCAGGAACCAAAGAAGTGCTGCAAATAAAAGTGAAGCAATCTTCAGCCCAAGGTTGGCAGTCAAATTAAGCTTCTTCATTTTGCAATTCCTTTCCCTTTTTTGTTTCCTATTATTTTATTCTTTTTCTTTTTATCCTCAGGGCTCTTGTTCTGGATCTGGCGCAGTCTTTCTCTTAATCTTTCACTGTCCACGCCTCTCTCAAGCTCGCCCATGTATGCCACACTTATTTTTCCTGTCTCTTCTGAGACTATTATAGTAAGAGAATCCGTAACCTCAGATACTCCGACACCTGCACGGTGTCTTGTTCCAAGCTCTTTACCAAGTTCCATATTGTCAGAAAGAGGCAGATAGCATGTTGCGGAAGTGATTCTGTCTCCCCTTACTATAACCGCTCCGTCATGAAGAGGTGTATTATGCTCAAAAATATTGATAAGCAGCTGACTTGTGATAATGCCATCTATATCAATACCTGTTCTCTCATACTCACTTAAAGATGAGAGCTGCTCAATTACAATAAGAGCTCCTGTTCTAACCTTCGCCATCTCTACACAGGCTCTTATTATCTCGTTTATGGTCTTATCCGAAAATCTTCCCTCTTCGGTTGCTTCAGTAAAATTAAATAATCCGTGAAGGAAGTTTCTTCGTCCGATACCTTCAAGTGCCTTCCTCAGCTCCGGCTGCAGGATGACAACCATTGCAGTTACTGCGATACCGAATACATTCTGTACTATCCACAAAATTGTAGACATATTGAATGCAGCAGCAATAACTATAAAGACAACAATAACTACGACCCCTTTTAGAAGGGACCATAGTCTCGTCGTTTTAGCCCAAACCAGAATATGATAGATCAGGAATGCTATTATCAGCATCTCCACAACATCGAGAGCCCTGACCGTAGGCATATGCAGGTTTGTCAGATTGTTTTCAAGAAAAAATCCGATATGTTGCATTTAAAATTACTCGCCTCTATCTTTGCCTCTGTAATCTTTTCCGGCACTTTGTCCGCTGATTCTCTTTACCTTCGGTGAAGGAGTGGAAACCGTAACCTTCGGAACTGCCTTTACATAATAGTAGTATTCATCATCCTCGAACTGTACCTTCTCAATTCTCGAGTAATCAAGATTAAACGCAAAGAATTGAAGAATCAGGAGTAATACTATCGAAATGAATGTCTGAAAAATAACCCCTACAAATGAAAGCTCTGTAGTATATATCATATCTCCGATAAGCAGACATACGATATCTGCAAGAGCACCCGATACTATTGCAATTGTCCAGGCATGATCAATGGACATCCTTCTGATGAAATAAACTATTGCAAGCGTAATTGAAAATGCGCCCACAAACACCCACATACTCTTGTTGTTTAACAGCTCTGAGATAATTGTCTGGAACTGTGCAGCTGCCTCTTCCATCTTCCCATCCGTAAGTGTCGTGGCACTGCCTGAAATATAGTTTACAAAAAAGGCAACTATGATTCCGCATGCCATCGAAATGATGGATGTGGGGGTTCCCATAAGTCCCAGTGCAATAGGCATCACATAAGGTACGCCGATATAAAAGCACATGGGCGTCAGCATTACTGCGATTGTATCCTTCGGTGAAAATCTGAAGTAAAGCAGAAACATCAAAAGAAAAACAATAAGTGCTATTGCCGCACAAAAAATGGAGAGCTTGTATAGATGTGCAAGAATAAATCCTGCAGAAACAAGTACCATAAAGTTCTGTGGCATTATTGAACACAGAAGTGAAGCCATCAGCAATATAGGCAGTTTTGTCAGATTGGTCTGATACCCGATCTTATTGCTAATCATTGTAAGTGCTATCAAAGAAAGCAAAAACTTCCAAACGTACGTAATGTACAATTCGTATTTAACATAAAAATTCTTAATATATTCTCGTATTTCCAGTAAAGATGTCATTTCCCCTATTCCTTTTCATACATTCTTCCCAGCTTCTTAAGGCAGGAAAAATATGCTCTCATATTCTTACGCATTTTTCCGTAACGTATGGAATAAATGATGTATGATATTACTGAGTACACGACTACAAGCGCAACATAATAAGCCAGATATTTTCTGGCTGCCCACGCAATATCCGTGTTGTAAATATCCTGAAGTACATCAGAAAAATGATACATCACATATGCAGCGACCAGTATCAGATAAACCACTGTGGCACTGATAATGGACTTCAGTACCTGGAATCCGACATAGTCGCTGCGAAAGTACGAATTTATAGCGTTATTCTTTTTCCCCTCATGCTGCTCGTAAGCAGCCATCCTGGTCATCAGGATAACTCTCTCCTCGTTTAACATAGCATCCTCAGGTCTTAAGGAATTTCATACCTGCATCCGGCTTCTTTGGAGTCTGCTTCTTGGCAATCTCAGCAGCAAGAGCCTGCTGGCGTTCCTTAACTGTATTACTTAGTGCATTAGTAACCGTTGCTTTGCATTTAGCGCAAAGTCTTCCTGTAGCTATACGGGTTCCGCAATTCTCACAAGTAATCTGGATAGGTGAATTCTCGGCAAAAATAAGCCTCTCCTCCAAAATCCACTTCTTGAGCTGCTTAGTGGAAACCTCGCATTGCTCTGATATTTGTTTGAGGCGGCTTCCAGGGTTCTCTTCAATATACTTCTTGACCTGCTGGAATTTCTCCTCAATCTCCTTCTTGCAATTGTCGCAGATAACCTCACCTACGACATAATTGAACATCTTACCACATCTGGAACAATTACGAATATTACTCATGATATCCTCCTATTTTGCAGTGGTTATTTTCACACCACCTGGCCTATTGCAAGCGTTACAAAGAATATCCTTTTCACTCCATGTCTTCGAAATTCCCTGGCTAGCTCATCAATAGTACTGCCGGTCGTGTAAATGTCATCAACAAGGATAATACACTTAAATTCTACATCATTTTCATATATATTAAAAGCCTTTTTCAAATTTGAGCGCCTTTGTGATACATCAAGAAGCTTCATTGGAACCGTATCTCTTGTTCTGTAAACAATATCATTTCTGACAGGTATGCCAACTGCTTTTCCCAGCGCAAGGGCAAATTCTTCTGCCTGATTATATCCGCGTTTTCTCTGCTTTTTCTTATACATGGGAACCGGGATTATCGCATCAGCTCCCATACTTTTTATAGCCTCTCCAAGATAACGCTTTGCACTCTCAGCATAGAAATCTGCATATTCACGTCTCCCTGAATATTTAAATCTGTATATGGAACCGGAAATAGTTCTGTATCTGAAAATACCAAAGCCTCTGTCATAGTCATGGCTTATCTTTTCACAATCAGGACAGTACTCTTTCTCCGCATCAGCAAGAGGCTTTCCGCACTTCATACAGATGATTCTCCCCGCAGGTTTTATTATCTTTTTACATTCAGGATGAACAAGTCCTTTCCCGCGCCCTACTATGTCATCACAGACAGGGCATCTTCGAGGATAGAGAATCGAAATAACCCCCTCTCTTAATTCCTCAATCTGCACTCATTACCTCCATTATTCTGTCCTTAAGGCCTGTATATCTTTTAAGCTGCTCCTCATTTTCTATCATGGTATTGACGGTTTCTTCATTACCTAATATCACAACGCATCTTTGCGCTCTGGTCACGGCAGTGTACAACAGATTTCTGTTAAGAAGCATCCGCGGTCCTCCAAGAAGAGGCAATATAACAGCAGGGTACTCAGATCCCTGTGACTTATGTATGGTTATGGCATAAGCATGTTCAAGGTCATCAAGCTCCGAAAACGGATATGTTACGCGCCTTCCCTCATCAAACTCCACTATAAGTTCCTTCATAGCGGTATTTATGTCCGCGACAACCCCCATGTCACCATTAAAAATTCCCAGACCTTTTTCCGTCACTATGCCATACTTTCCACAGATCTCCCACTCAGCCTGATAATTGTTGTGAATTTGCATGACCCTGTCACCAACCCTGATGACTCTCTCGCCGTGAACATATTCCTTTTTGTGCTCTTCCGCAGGATTTAAATATCGCTGCAATATGGCATTCAGGGTCTGCGCGCCCAAAGGTCCTCTTTTCATAGGTGTAAGAACCTGAATATCACTGCTGGAAGCCTTTACATATCCCGGCAGCTTGTCCCTTATGAGTTCTATCATATGCTTATAGATGACATCTGAATTATCTCTTTTAAGGAAAAAGAAATCTTTGCTCTTATTATCCATTTTAATCGGATTGCCATCCTTGATTTTATGGGCATTCATAACAATGTCACTCTGTTTTGCCTGCCTGAAAATCTTCTGAAGAGTGATCGTAGTAAATTGCCCGCTTCCAATCAGATCATGCAGAACCTGCCCGGGTCCCACACTTGGAAGCTGAGAGCTGTCACCCACAAGTATGAGATGAGTTCCGGGGATAACAGCCTTTAAAAGAGCTGAAAATAAATGCATATCCACCATGGACATCTCATCAATAATTATTGCATCAGCTTCCAGAGGGTTATCCGAATTTTTCTCAAAATGTATTCTGCTTCTGTCACTTTTATCATCTGATAGACCTCCGCCTCCCACTCCCAGAAGTCTGTGTATCGTATATGCCTCGTATCCTGTTGCTTCCTTCATTCTCTTGGCAGCTCTTCCCGTGGGAGCAGCCAACACTATTTCCATCTGTTCTTCAGCGTAATACTCTATTATGGTATTAATGGTTGTTGTTTTTCCTGTTCCCGGACCACCTGTTATTATTACTACACCATTCTTTGCACTTGCAGCGGCTGCCTTTCTCTGCAGGTCATCAAGCTCAATCCCACGCCTTTTTTCTATTCCCTTTATTCTATCAAGAAGCGCCTCCTCAGGAGTTGCAGACACCTGTAGGTTAAGCTCTTTTAACATTACTGCTATTGCCTGTTCCACATAAAAAAATGATGAAGCATAAACTTCGTTATCTCCGCGATAGATAAGCTTCCTCTCCACCATAAGATTATCCATCATAAGAGCGATATGCTCAGCCTCTACCCCAAGAAGCTGTGTGCATTTTTGTAGCAACTCTTCTTTTGGTAAAAAGCTGTGACCATCAGCTGATGCTTCCACCAACACATACAAAATACCGCTTCGTATTCTGTAATCAGAATCCACACTGATTCCAACACGTGAAGCAATCTCATCCGCTGTCTTAAATCCGATGCCCTCTATATCGTCTGCAAGCTTGTACGGATTTTCCTTTAAGATCTTATACACCTGTGCACCGTATTTTTCATATATCCTTACGGACATATTGCCGGTAATACCATATCCGGACATGAACACAAATGCATCTCGCATTTCTCTCTTGTCCGCAAGCTGAATTGCTATATCTCTAGCCTTCTTTTCACTTATTCCTTTTATTTCCGCCAGCCTTTCCGGCTCGTCCTCTATTATTCTGAAGGTCTCCGCTCCGAATTTCTTTACAATCCTCCTGGCCATGGTCTCTCCGATGCCCTTAATAGCACCTGAGCCAAGGTATCTCTCCATTGATTCCGTATCATCAGGCACAGAAATCTGATACCCTTTAACCTTAATCTGTTCCCCATATACCGGATGCTCCGTCATCTCTCCTTCGACTATAAGGGTATCCCCTTCGTCAACATCGATAAAGCTTCCTACACAGGTTATCTCCTCGCCATCTGCTACCAGGACCATAACTCCGTAAGCTTTATCCGGGCTTCTGTATATGAAATGATCTATATATCCCTTTACTTCCATCATTATCCTCAAAAAAATACAGATATCAGATAAGCCGATATCTGTATTCGCATTAAATATCTGTTTTTTGAGCATCAAGCTCCGCCAAGGATTATTACAAATTGTAATTCCTTTTCATGTTCTCATATAACATCTGAGCAAGCCCCGTGCTCTGGGTATCTGCTCCTGTAGATGCAATATCCTGAATGGTTAAGTCCTTAAAATAATCTACCATCTTGCTCATAGAACCTGACTCATCTTTACTGAAAACCTTCGCAGTATTCTCGTAGCCTTTATAAATCTGCTCCATAAAGTACGCCTCAAACTGCTTGCAGGCGTCCATAAGCTCCTTATCAACCTGTGCCTTATCTTCCTCAGTCTCAATTTTTCTGACTTTTGACGCAGCAGAATTAATCCTGTCAGAAGCAGCCTGGCTGCTGGCATATTGCGAAATCCCCGATAAACTGTTTATGGAATTCATATCAACTGCCATATTTTATATCCTCACTTATCTCTTAAGTCCATTAGCTGTCTGCATCATCTCATCGGTAGTTGTGATAGCTGTTGAGTTCATCTCATATGCTCTCTGTGCAACAATAAGGTTAACCATCTCGGTTGCAACATTAACATTTGATCCCTCCAGATACCCCTGAACAACAGTGCTTCGTCTGATACCTACTGTTGTAGCTTCCGGAAGTGCCTCACCGCTGGCCATTGTCTGCATAAAGCTAGTATCCCCAACTCTCTCAAGGCCCTCAGCATTTCTGAACTGGAAGAGAGCTATTGTTCCTATATCCACCCTGTTCTGGTTAGCATCAAGATAATACAAATTACCCTCTGCATCACAGGTAATATCTGTTGCCTTCACAGTCTCATCATTTACCACGAGAGGGTTACCGTCAATTCCTAAAACAGGATTACCCTCTGATGTTGTAAGTTCCAAAGTATTCTGCTCTGTAAGAGCCCATACAAAATTACCGTTTCTGGTATATCTGATATTATTCTGGTTTAAATCCTGGGCATCTGTTGAATACGCAAAGAATCCATCACCCTGTATAGCAAAAGCTGAGCTCGAGTCATTATCCTGAAGATTACCCTGAGTAAAAAACTGGTTGATGGATGACACCCTTACTCCAAGTCCCACGTCCGAATTTACCGGTGAGCCTGTTGTCTGCACTGTCTTGGTCTTAAGCTCCTGGTATAAAAGAGACTTAAATTTTGCACTCTGTGCCTTATAACCTGCTGAATTGACATTAGCAAGGTTATTCGCTATGGTGTCTACATTTGTCTGTTGCGCATTCATTCCTGATGCTGCTGTCCATAAGCTTCTTACCATAAAATACCTCCTAGCGATTTTCGACAGAACTTAGTTTGCAAAATCCCTCGATAAGCGTGACAACTTTGTAGTGACATAATAAGTAAAAGCAATACTTTGCCAATCAATATATCGGCAAATAATCCATAAAAAATAAGTCCCGTACTTACTGAATCTTTCCAAGCTGATTAACTGCTATATCAAGTGTATCATCTTCTGCCTGCATAGCTTTGGAATTTGTCTCATAATTTCTTTGGATAGAAATGATATTGACCATTTCATCCACAACGCTTACATTTGAGGCTTCCAAATATCCCTGATTAACTGTCGCATTAGCTTCAGCAGCAGTAGTAGATATCACCTGTGCGCCACCATCTCCTATGATAAAGGCATTATCCTGATACCTTTGCAAAAACTGCGGAGAATCAAATCTTGCTACCTGTATCGTCGTTACAACATTTTGATTTTGTACAATTCTGCCATCCTGCAAAATTGTGGAATCCGAATTTGGATCTAACTGAATGGGATTATTATTGATATCCAGAACATTATTACCCTCGCTGGTGACCAGGTAGCCATCCTGCGTAAGGGTAAAGTTTCCGTCTCTGGTATATTTGATAAGCTGTCCTCCGCCATCAGGATCATCTGAAGCGAATGAGGTAGCAAAAAAAGCATTGCCGCCGGCGCCCATATTGTCATTTACTGACTGGTCGTCGACATTGGGAAGTCCGTTGTTCAGAGCAAGGTCATAGGTCTGACCTGTCTGTCTGAGCCCTCCCTGTTCGAAATTAGTATATGATCCTGCAAGCTTAACTCCGGGATTTATGAGTCCAAGTCTCCTCGCTGTCCAGGGCGCATCAGAATAGTCCTTGATCTTCAGTCCCAGAAGATCACGAAAAGACTGACTGACCGAACGTTCCTCCTTGAAACCGGTAGAATTCACATTGGCGAGATTATTAGTCTCGATATCCATGCGCTTCTGTTCGTTTATCATGCCTGTGTACGCAGTGTATAGACCTTTAACCATATTATGTCCCCTATGTTGTTTTGTGTTAAGCTCGCCGAAACCTCGCTAATTAAATTTCCTTGTAACCAGCAAGGAACTCTACATAGCGACCTGTTCCGATAGCAACCGCTGTCATAGGATCCTCAGCAGTTACGGTATTGATACCTGTCTTGGAAGCGATCAGGTCATCAAGTCCGCGAAGAAGGCTTCCACCACCTGTAAGGACAATTCCTCTGTCTGCAATATCAGCAGCAAGTTCCGGAGGGGTCTTCTCAAGTACGCCGTGAATAGCCTCAACTATCTGCGCAGTTGTCTCGCGCAAAGCTTCTTCAGTTTCCTCTGAGGACACCTTAACGGTCTTAGGAAGACCTGTAACAAGGTTACGTCCTCTAACATCCATATAATCAGCCTCAGCCCTGGGATATGCAGCACCAATCTTGATCTTGATATCCTCGGCTGTTCTCTCACCGATAAGAAGATTGTGCTTTTTACGCATATATCTGACTATAGCTTCATCAAAATCATCGCCTGCGATTTTAACTGATGTGCTGACAACGGTTCCTCCAAGAGAGATAACGGCAATATCCGAAGTACCACCGCCTATATCAACAATCATGTTACCGCATGGCTTTGTAATATCTATTCCTGCTCCGATAGCTGCTGCAATGGGCTCCTCGATAATTTTTACGTCTCTTGCACCTGCCATAAGAGTTGCATCTTCAACCGCCTTACGCTCTACCTCCGTTACTCCGCTGGGTACACATACAGCTATGAGCGGTTTACGGAAAGTTCTGTGTCCGATAGCTTTTGTTATGAAATACTTCATCATCTGCTCGGTTACCTTGTAATCGGATATAACTCCCTGTCTCAATGGTCTAACCGCTACAATATTGCCGGGAGTACGGCCAAGCATAAGTCTTGCATCTTCACCAATAGCCTTGATTTTCTCCGTATCCCTGTCGTAAGCAACCACGGAGGGCTCCTTTAAAACTACACCCTTTCCACGGATGTAAACAAGGATACTTGCTGTTCCTAAATCAATACCTATATCTGTATACTGCATGAAATCTATTACCCCTTTCTGGAAATAAGGCTCAGAGCGCATAGTCGCTCACATTAACTATTAAAAGATATAATTCATAAAGCATTATAAACCAATAGGGCAATATTTGAAACATCAAATAATAAATTTTTCTGATGCCACATTCATGTCATAAGATATATCGGCACTACTTTATAAAAACTTTATACTTTTTTGCAAAAAATTTTTATTTTTTCTCAAGCATCTTTTTTATATATGCTCCGGTGTATGATTCCTTACACTTTGCAACCTGCTCCGGTGTTCCCTGAGCAACTACGGTTCCGCCTCCGGAACCGCCTTCAGGTCCCATGTCTATGATGTAGTCGCCTGTCTTTATAACGTCCAGATTATGCTCAATTACAACCACGGTATTTCCGGCATCCACCAGCTCATGCAGAATCTTTACAAGCTTTTGAACATCTGCAAAATGAAGACCTGTTGTAGGTTCATCCAGGATATAAATTGTCTTTCCGGTACTTGCTCTTGATAGCTCAGTCGCAAGCTTAATTCTCTGCGCCTCTCCTCCTGAAAGCTCCGTAGAGGGCTGTCCGAGCTTTACATACCCAAGGCCAACATCATATAAGGTCTTTATCTTTCTCTTTATTGTCTTGATATTCTCAAAGAAAGGCAATGCCTCCTCAACCGTCATATCAAGTACATCATATATATTTTTGCCTTTATAATGTACCTCCAGGGTTTCTCTGTTATATCTCTTTCCTCCGCACACTTCGCAGGGAACATATACATCAGGAAGGAAATGCATCTCTATCTTGATAATTCCGTCACCGCCGCAGGCTTCACATCTTCCGCCCTTTACATTAAATGAAAATCTTCCCTTTTTATATCCTCTTGTTTTGGCATCTGGCGTTCCTGCAAATAAATCTCTGATCATGTCAAAGACCCCTGTATAGGTCGCAGGATTTGACCTGGGAGTCCTGCCTATAGGAGACTGATCGATTGCTATTACCTTATCAAGCTGCTCTATGCCCTCAATTCCTTTATGCTTTCCGGGTATGCACCTGGCTCTATTCAGGTCTCTTTCAAGATGTTTGTAAAGAATTTCATTTACAAGCGAGCTCTTTCCGGATCCTGAGACACCTGTCACTATCGTCAGTACTCCAAGAGGAAATTTAACATCAATATTCTTAAGATTGTTCTCCTCAGCGCCCTTTACCTTGATCCATCCGGTGGGCTTTCTTCTGTGGTCCGGAACCTCTATTTTGAGCTTACCTGAAAGATACTGCCCGGTAATTGATTCCTTAACCTTCATTATCTCTTCGGCAGTACCTGCAGCAACAATCTCTCCACCATGAGCACCTGCTCCCGGTCCCACATCTACTATATAATCCGCAGCTCTCATAGTGTCCTCATCATGTTCAACCACAATGAGAGTATTTCCTAAATCTCTCAGATTCTTAAGAGTATTCAAAAGCTTATCATTGTCTCTCTGATGAAGTCCAATACTTGGCTCATCAAGTATGTAGCAAACTCCACAAAGTCCAGAACCTATCTGAGTCGCCAGTCTGATTCGCTGAGCCTCTCCTCCGGACAATGTTCCTGTGGCTCTTGACAAGGACAGATAGTCCAGACCAACGTCTATAAGGAAGCCGACTCTTGCCCTGATTTCCTTTAGAACCTGTGCTCCAATCAATTCCTGCTGTTTAGTGAGCTTTAGCCCTTCGAGGTATTCATGAAGTTCTCCTATGGACATGGAGGTTATCTCGAAAATATTCTTATCATCGATGGTAACAGCCAGTGAATCTGCCTTAAGTCTTTGTCCTTTGCAGGCAGGACAAGGAGTTATTCTCATATACTGCTCATATTCAGCCTTCTGATTTTCAGAGAAGGTCTCTCTGTACCTTTGCTCCACATTTTTAATTAGGCCATCGAATTTAATGGGATATCTTCCCTCTCCGCGCTGTCCGGAGTATTCAACTATAACCTCTCTGTCTGCACCGTGGACCAGCATATCCCTGACCTTAGGTGTCAGCTTTTCAAAAGGTGTATCCAGACTGAATTTATATTCTTTGGACAGAGCTCGCAGCACCGCATTTGAAAAACTTCCTTCTTTACTTGAAGACTGCCAACCCATTACCTGGAAACATCCTTCATTAATAGAAAGAGATTTATCAGGTATCATAAGATCCTCGTCAAACTCCATCTTATAACCAAGACCTGTACACTCAGGGCAGGCGCCGAAGGGATTATTAAACGAAAAGCTTCTGGGCTCAATCTCAGATATGCTTATTCCACAATCAGGGCAGGCAAAGTTCTGGCTGAAATTCATGGGTTCACCATCAATAACATCAACCGTAAGAAGGCCCTCCGCAAGATTTAGAGCGCTCTCAATAGAATCGGTAAGGCGTCCCCTAAGCTCCTCTGTGTCCTCTCTTATCACAAGTCTGTCCACAATGATCTCTATATTGTGCTTTATGTTTTTATCCAGTTTAATTTCCTCTGAAAGATCATACTGGCTATCGTCAATTCTGACACGAACAAAGCCTGCTCTCTTTGCTCTGTCCAGCACCTTGGCATGCTCTCCCTTTCTACCTCTGACAACCGGTGAAAGAATCTGGAATCTTGTACCAACGGGAAGAGACAAAATCTGTTCTGCCATCTCGTCCACAGTCTGTCTTCTAATCTCACGTCCGCAATTTGGGCAGTGCGGAATACCGATTCGTGCATACAGAAGTCTGAAATGATCATATATCTCAGTTACTGTTCCTACTGTTGATCTGGGATTTCTGTTTGTTGATTTCTGATCTATTGAAATAGTGGGCGAGAGTCCCTCTATCTTTTCAACATCCGGCTTATCCATCTGTCCCAGAAACATTCTCGCGTATGAAGACAAAGATTCCATATATCTTCTTTGTCCCTCTGCAAAAATCGTATCAAATGCAAGAGACGATTTTCCTGAACCGGAGAGCCCGGTAAACACAGTGAGAGTGTCTCTGGGGATATCAACCTTAATATGTTTAAGGTTGTGCTCATTCGCACCGCGTACACGTATATAGTCATGAATATCATCAGACAGAATGCGTTTCGCCGTAGTATTGATTTTAGTCATGTGTGTATTATCTGTCATTATTATTTTCCTCCGGTAACCTCAAGCAAGTGCTTTTTTAAATCAATCATCTGATCTCTCAGCATCGCAGCAGTTTCAAAGTCAAGCTCCGTTGCAGCGCGCTTCATACGCTTCTCTACATCGGCTATTACTTTCTCGAGTTCCTTCTTATCCATAGACTCAGGATCCTTTTCAAACTGAACCTCCTGCTTGGCAACAGCTTTGGTAACACTAATCAGATCTCTTACAGCCTTACGGATAGTCTGGGGAGTAATACCGTGCTCCTCATTATATGCCTGCTGTATTTTCCTTCTTCTCTCTGTAATCTCTATGGCGTTTTTCATGGAGTCCGTCATATTATCAGCATACATGATAACATGTCCGTCAGCGTTTCTCGCCGCTCTTCCGATTGTCTGTATCAGCGATGTTTCAGACCTCAGAAATCCCTCTTTATCAGCATCAATTATGGCAACAAGAGATATCTCCGGTATATCCAGTCCCTCTCTTAGCAGGTTAATTCCTACAAGAACATCAAATACGTCAAGTCTCATATCACGAATGATCTGGGCTCTCTCAAGGGTATCAATGTCCGAGTGCATATACTTGACTCTGATACCTGTCTCCGCAAGATATTCAGTCAGATCTTCTGCCATTTTCTTGGTGAGAGTGGTAACAAGAACCTTGCTTTTCTTAGCAGTCTCTTTATTAATTTCTGTGATGAGATCATCTATCTGACCCTCAACCGGTCTTACCGATATCTCAGGATCAAGAAGTCCTGTCGGTCTTATTATCTGCTCTGCACGCAAAAGCTCATGCTCTGCTTCATATGGTCCGGGAGTGGCAGAACAAAACAGCATCTGATCAATATGTGTCTCAAACTCCTCAAAATTAAGCGGCCTGTTATCAAGAGCAGATGGAAGTCTGAATCCATAATCCACCAGTGTCATCTTACGGGATCTGTCCCCATGGTACATGGCACCTATCTGCGGAATAGTCATATGTGACTCATCAACTATTATAAGGAACTCTCCGTCAAAGAAATCCATAAGTGTAAGCGGCGGTTCCCCGGGCTTGGCAAAATTAAGATGCCTCGAATAGTTTTCAATTCCAGAGCAGAAGCCGGTTTCACGCATCATCTCCACATCAAAATTGGTGCGCTCCGCAATTCTCTGAGCTTCAATCAGCTTATCCTCTCCCTTAAAAAACTTCACCTGTTCATCAAGCTCAGCCTCTATATTCCGGCATGCAAGATTTATCTTCTCCTGAGGCACAACGTAATGGGATGCAGGATATATCATCACATGAGAGAGTTCATTTTTTATCGTCCCTGTCACAGGCTCAACTTCGCATATCCTGTCTATCTCATCTCCAAACAGCTCTATTCTGATAAGATAATCATCTGCCTGAGCAGGAAAAATCTCTATGGTATCTCCCCGCACACGGAAGTTACATCTGTTGATATCCAGGTCATTTCTCGTATACTGAATTGCCACCAGATCCTTAAGTATCTGATCCCTGCTTCGTTCCATTCCGGGTCTTAATGATATTGACATCCCTTTAAATTCATCAGGACTGCCAAGGCCGTATATACAGGAAACGCTCGCAACAACAATGACATCCTTCCTCTCAGTCAGAGACGCGGTAGCAGAAAGACGAAGCTTATCTATCTCATCATTTATGGCTGAGTCCTTGGCTATATAAGTATCCGTCTGAGGAACATACGCTTCGGGCTGATAATAATCATAATAGGATACGAAGTATTCCACCGCATTATTAGGGAAAAACTCCTTAAATTCCCCATAAAGCTGCCCCGCAAGAGTTTTGTTGTGACTAATTACAAGTGTGGGCTTATTAAGTGCCTGTATCACATTTGCCATGGCAAATGTTTTTCCCGATCCGGTTACACCTTGCAGCGTCTCAAACTGATTGCCGCTCTTAAATCCATTAACCAGTTTCTCAATCGCCTGCGGCTGGTCACCTGTTGGCTTATATTCTGACTTAAGTTCAAAATGATCCATGAGTTTTCCTCTTATTTAATCCGAACATATTTTCGATATCTCTTAATTCTATCATATGCTCTATAAAAACTCAATCGTATCGTAGGTTCTGACTATATCAATGAAAATATCGCCATCATGCGCTATTTCTCTTCTTCTACGAAAAACTCCTGTCCTTATAATCCAAAAAACATTTCTTAAAATTTTATAATTTTTATGTGTGCGGACCCCAAGCAAATCCTTTCTTACATCATCAGCGCTAATATAACGTTCCAAAGCATCCGGTCTGCAGCAGCGTCTTATCACATTACGCATATCAAGTTCAAATCTACCTGATACGCAGGACTTATCCAAAAGCTTCTCCATGGTTTTTCCAAGCTGATAAATATCAGCCTGAAAACTCTCACTTCCAAGGCCTCCATATTGCTCAGGAGCAGCATAGCCCTTTGTGCCTGCTGCCATAATACCACTCTTAATATCCTTATTCTCCTGCCCAAATCCATATAGTATCTTAGCTGTCCCAAAGTCTATAAAAATAAGCCTTCCGCTCTTATCCATCATAATATTCGATGGCTTAATATCTCTATGAATAACCGGTGGCTTAATCCCATGGAGTCCTGATACTATTTTTGTCATATTAATGAAAAGCGCTTTTAATTCAGACTCAGACATCCTGTAAACAGCTAATTGATCCAGGGCCTCTCCATAAATCTCCTCCATGATAAGAGCATCATCACACTCTCCATAAAGGGCAGGAGCCCCATTAAATCCTGCTTCGCCAAGAAATTTCAGTATCCTGCCTTCATTCTTAAGCTGAGAGTATGCCATTCTGCCTTTCCCCACTTTTTTAATGATGCATTTTTTATTAGTTTCCTTAAAATATCCCCTGTGGATTTCACCGTTTCCGCCTCGTCCTATGCAAGCACCAAGAATCACTTCATGCATAATGCGCAGGCCGTCACCGGCCTCTCCTCTCCCCTGCCTTTTAGCAGTTCTTTCAGTGCTTCAATATTTTCCTGCATGGTTTCGCTGTCAATACACATCTGCGGGCACAGTCTTTTATGAATATCACTTCTAAGCTGTCTCTCAAAAAATGAAGGCGTGGCTGCTATTATGGTACTGCCTTCATGAAGGCTTCCCTTTATATAACAAAAGCCTCCTCTTTTGAGGGCTCCTTTTACACTGCTTACTTTTTCACAGACTATTTCTTCTGCATCAAATCTATCAACTTTAACAACCCTGTTTTCTCCATTGTTCATAATATGATAATTCATTCCATTTATCACAATAACCATGATATCCGGCCATTTCTTTATAAACAGGAGCCTTCCGCCTCCAAATCCACAAAACAGCTTATGAAGCTGTTGTTCAAGAGCTCTGTGACACTCTTTTCTCTGCGCCTTATATACCATCTTTTCAGCAGCTCTTATTATTCTATCGTTTAGCTTCGCATCCTTTTTATCCGAGCTAAGCACCATTACAACAGTATCCTGATTCTCCCTTTTGCGAATTCCTTTTATCATCAGACCATCATTATTAAGTTTTTTACCCGGCTCACGCAAAGTGGCCGCATAATATTCCATTATCTCCACTTCCTTCCTGTGCGCTCATTATTATTTTCATGGGATGTGCATATCCGGCGACTCCGGATTACTATACAGAATTAAAACATAGAAGAATATATATCAGAAAAATAAATTTGTAAAGCGCCCCTGCTTCCATCCGCAAAGGCGCTTATCTCTTACCAGTCAAACTATATTAAATGCCAATGGCATTTATGCCGCATCATCAAGCTTAGAGTCTGAATTTTTCACTTTTCTTTTCAAAATTTCAATAGCCTTGTTAAGCTGATTATCGGTCCCGTCGGCATTGTACTTTTCATAATCAAGTGCAATCTGCACATCAGGAGTTATTCCCACACCATTAATATCATTACCGTTTGGTGTAAAGTAGTTACTTATTGTAAGCTTAACTGCAGTTCCGTCTGTAAAAGGGAATATTCTCTGAACAACGCCCTTTCCGTAGGTTGTCTCACCCACGATCATTCCCACTTCATAATCCTGTATGGCACCGGAGAGAATCTCTGAAGCACTGGCTGAGTATCCGTTCACCAGGACCACCAGAGGAATATCAATCTCTTTTTCTCCATCGCACTCGTAGTCTTCACGATTTCCATCTCTATCTACTGTGTACACTATGTCTCCCTTGGGGAGGATTTCTCTTGCTATATCGCAGACGGCAGAGAGGCTTCCGCCGGGATTGGATCTAAGATCAATTATAAGTGCTTTCATATCCTTAGATCTAAGTTCCTGCATACCCTCTTTAAACTGCTCCGTTGTTACAGAATCAAACTCAGTGATTCCAAGATATCCGATGTTGTCTTCAAGCATTGTGGTGTTTACAGTCTGGGCCTCAACTTTGTCACGTGTAACCTCAAAATCAAGATAATCCGGTTCTCCTTCACGGTAGACCGTGATCTTTACGGTTGTTCCGATTTCTCCTCTTATCAGGCCCACAACCTCTGATAGAGTCATTCCCTGAATATCTTTGTCTGCAACTTCATAAATAACATCATTTGCCTTAAGACCTATCTTTTCAGCGGGAGAATCCTTGATAGTTCCTGTGATTCTCGGGAGATTGGTCTTTTTATCCATACTTACATAGGCACCGATACCATAATAAATACCCTGAGTATCAGACATAAGATCTTCATACTCAGCAGTTGTGTAATACTCTGAATAGGGATCTCCAAGAGAGGAAACTACGCCTTTGTAAATCGCGTTAGCCTCTTCATTTCTGTCAATCTCAGTCTTGTAATAGTAAGTCCCTATCGCTTCCTCTATTACTTTCACCTTTTCTATAGTCTCGGCAGTTAAAACACTCTCAGTAGCTGTAGATGTTTCATTACTCTTAAGCGCTCCTAAAGCAGTGCCCTTTATCTTAAATACCAGAAAAGCAAGTCCTGCCAGAAGAATAGTACAGAAAAAGCCCATTATCATTCCAGTAAAAAGCATTCCCACCCTATTGTCTTTTTGATTCATCTGTAATACTTCCTTTCGCCTGATAAGGCCTTATTTCAAATAATTCCATGGACTCACATAGCTTCCGTTAAGCCTGACTCCAAAGTGGAGGTGCGGTCCTGTAGACCTTCCGGTTGTTCCAACCGAAGCAATCCTCTGTCCCTTAGTCACCTCTGTTCCGGTCGAAACACTAAGTGATGAAGCATGCATATAAATTGTATAGAGACCACTTCCATGAGATATCATAACATAATTGCCCATGGTGGAATTATAAGCAGCAGCAACAACTGTTCCATCATATGCAGCCAAAATAGCTGATCCACTCGGTGCTGCAAAATCAACACCGTTGTGCATTTTTTGAATGCCCAATGTAGGATGCATTCTCATACCAAAATTATCCGATATTCTCGAATAGGACGGACACGGCATGGCAAATATGCCCCCATCATATTTTTTGGCATTCTGAGCTTCAAGCTGAGCACGCTCTGCTTCAACAGCCTTCTCCAGCGCAGCTATCGTAGCATTTTCTTCTGCTATCTGCTTCTCATACTCGGCAATAGCCGCCTCTTTGTCCTTGATATCACCTGTTAAGCTGTTGACCTCTTTGTTTTTCTCTACAATCAGGTTCTGAAGATTCTCTTCTTCAATTACAACATCAGCCTTAGCTTCATCCAGAGTCTTTTTCTCTTCCTCCAGAGCCTGCTTGGTCAAAGTGGTTAGCTCCGTATGAGCGATGTACTCCTCCAGCTTTGCCCTGTCATATGCGGACAGCTCTTCAATATATTCAGCCTTGTTGAGCATTTCCGAAAAGCTTCCCGCCTCTATGAAAAACTGGAAATAAAGTGCATTTCCCTTTTCATACATGAAGCGTATTCTTTTCTTCATTGCTTCATATTGCTCGTTCTGAACCCTGACAGCCTCCTCAAGCTCAGCTGTCGTCTCCTCGATACTCTGCTCTTTTTCTGCAATCTTCTGTGTGAGATCATCTATCTTTTTCTGAATATCTTCAAGATTCGCATCCAGCTGAGTGATGTATTTATTCAAATCCGATTTCTCTTTTTCCAGAGATTTTTTCACACTCTGAAGATTTGTAAGAGAGCTCTTCATCGAGTCTCTTTCCTTCTTTGCACTGGAAATCTGCCCCTCCTTCTGCTTGATACTTTCAGATGTTACAGCAGCATGGACAGTATTCCCTGTACAGTCAAAAGAAACTGTGCCTGCAAGCAGACACAGAACCATCATTACCCCAAATATTCTTTTTCCCATTCCTCTGCTTATCAAAATACAGCAGCCTCCTCATATCCGGCAAACTGATACGTTGATCTTCAAAAGAAGTTCTCAATCAGTCAACTTATCAGCGTGTCAGTCCACCTGTTCTTAAACATGCAAATGCTTGCGAACCGTTGTCACACTTCCAAGAAAACCGATTCCTACGCCCATCAAAACTGAAATTGGTGTAAGCGCTTCAAAAATCTTTCCAACCGGAAGAATATCCAGTATGGAATTCAGCATTGAAAATCTTACAGCCATAAACTCAGCGGCCTTGTTATAAACAAAATAGATAATAACAAGCGGAATGAGCGAGCCTATAAGACCAATTATTATTCCCTCTATTACAAACGGTGCTCTTACAAAAAAGTCTGTAGCACCTATGTACTTCATAATGTTGATTTCTTCTTTTCTTACTGAAATACCGATTGTAACCGTATTGCTTATAAGGAAAATTGAAACCAACAGCAATATACCGATAATGCCTAGAGACACATATGCTATAAGGCTGTTGATTCCGCTAAGCGTTGATGCTGTAACCTCAGAACGGTTAACCATTCTCACGCCATCAATCGACTCCAGATAAGTAACCAGAGCAGGCTGCATCGAAACATCGTTCAGATAAATCTGCAGATTGGCTGAATCCTCCAGTGGATTTTCCGTAAATCCATCTGCATACTCACCAAGATAATCCGTTTTAAAGCCTTCCCACGCATCCTGCGCAGAAATGTACTCTACCCTGCTCACCTCAGGCCGTTTCTCAATAAGAGATTTTGTAGCAAGAATCACATCCTCGCCAATCCCTTCATTGAAAAATACCGTAACTGACACGCCCTCCTCAGCCGTCTGAACAACATGCTGAAAATTGGTAACTATTGAATAAAACACACCGAACAGGAACAGACACGCACTTATGGTCGCTATTGACGCAAGTGTATACCATCTGTTTCGACTAAGATTTTTAAACCCCTGTCCCAGCGTATAGAATAAACTACTCATCCTCATCGCGATACTCACCCTCTTCTTCGTCGTGAATCACGACGCCTTTTTTCATAGTAATAACGCGCTTATGCATCGCATTAACAATCTCCCTGTTATGAGTAACAACTATAACAGTTGTGCCGTTTGCATTAATCTGCTCCATCAGCTTCATGATTTCCCATGTATTATTGGGATCAAGGTTACCTGTGGGCTCGTCCGCAAGCAGAATCTCAGGCTTATTTACGATAGCTCTTGCAAGCGCTACTCTCTGCTGTTCACCACCTGCCAGCTGCGTTACCTTGCTTTTATATTTTCCCGCAAGTCCAACCATAGCCAGCACAGAGGGCACATTCTTTTTAATATCTCTTGTGGATTTTTGTATTATTCTCTGAGCAAATGCAACATTTTCATAGACATTCCTATCCTTTAACAGACGGAAATCCTGGAATACAATTCCGAGCTTTCTTCTGAATTTGGGAATATTTCTGTGACGCATTCTCCCAAGATCCTGTCCCATTACAGTAATAATACCATCTGAAGGAACAAGCTCTCTCAAAAGGAGCTTGATCAGTGTGGATTTGCCGGATCCGCTGTCTCCAACTATAAAAACAAATTCACCCTTCTTGATATGAAGGGTGACTCCATTTAAAGCTGGTGCGCCCGTAGAATACGATTTGGTCACGTTATCCAGCGTGATAATATCATCAGCCAGATCTGCACTAACTGAGCGCCTTCTTCTGTTTACTTTTTCCATACCTAACTTCCTCTTATAAATCTAAACGATACAGGGATTTCTTCATCCCTCGGTAAATTTAGTATCGCTCCATGTATTTCATATATCTTACAACCATCAGTGCAATCTTAAATGTAATCGCATCATCAAAAACCCTGAGATCAAGCCCAGTACTCTTCTGCAGCTTATCAAGTCTGTACACAAGAGTGTTTCTGTGAATAAAAAGCTGTCTTGACGTCTCAGATACATTCAGGTTGTTTTCAAAGAACTTGTCAATAGTCGCAAGTGTCTCCTGATCGAAGCCATCCGGATTTTTACCACCGAAAATCTCACGGATAAACATCTTGCAAAGCGGTATAGGAAGCTGATAAATAAGACGTCCTATGCCTAGTTCCCCATAGCTTATCACCTTGCGCTCATCGAAGAAAATTCTTCCTACATCAAGCGCCATCTTGGCCTCTTTGTATGATCGGCTGACTTCCTTTATTTCTCCGACAACAGTACCTATAGCAATATGAACTCCGGTAATTCCCTGCGCTTCCAGGTATTCCTGAATCTCCGAAGCAGACTTTGATATATCATCGTTTTTTGAAAACTCAGACACATCCTTAACTACTATAACATTGTCCTCGTCAACCTCTGTGACAAAGTCTCCGCCATTTCCCGTAGTGTGCGTTCTTACAAGCTCAAGAACATTATTCTCTCTCACCTTATCAGCAGAAATGATCATGGTAACTCGCTTGGAATCAGCAGGAATATGAAGTTTCTTCGCTCTACTATATATATCCACCAAAAGAAGGTTGTCAAGAAGCAGGTTCTTGATAAAGTTATCTTTATCAAAGCGTTCCTTATAAGCAACTAAAAGTCCCTGAATCTGGTACGCTATCATCTTACCTATAGTGTAAGTACTTTCACCGCTTCCCGCAGCAATCAGAATATACTCCAGCTGCTGCTCATCATACACCTTGAAAAACTGGTGCCCCTGAATCTCCTGTGAATCAGCAGGTGATCTGACAAAATCCCTTACAGACTCTCCCATATTTGCAAAGTCAGGCTTTGTAGCAGCCACTTCATTGCCATCCACATCGAGTACGCTTAAATCAACATGAGCAATGCCTTTAAGCCCATCTATGGTGTTTTGAAGGATTTGATTTGAAATCATTGATAATCTCCCACGATTAAATTTTCATTGTTCTTATTACATTCTACTCGATAAATGCATAAAAATCCACAAATTTTTTCTTTATTTTTGTTGATTTTCCATAATAATATTTTTAGAGGTTATATCCGATAAAAGATACAGAGTAGTAGATGCGTATTCCATGCGCAAAAGGAGGTGCCTATGGACATACCCGAATTATCCATGGCGTTATCGGCAAGCAAAGTTCAATCGGATTGGGGAACAGCTATGCTCTCCAAAAATCTCGATGCCCTTGCGGAAGTCGGAAATACCATTGACGAAATGTTGGATGTGTCCGCCCTCGAGAGATCTGTAAATCCCAACCTGGGTGGGAACATCGACATTAGGTTGTAATGCCTAAGCGGCAAGAAGCCCTGCAAATGCAGGGCTTCTTGCCGCTTCTTCTTAATATTTGGTTTCTCAGATCAGTTTTATCTCGCTCTCACCGATTTCAATCTTACCCTCTTTCAAGAGGTGTCCAACTGCACGCTTGAATTCATTTTTGCTCATATTCATCTCTTCGCGGATACGCTCAGGTGATGCTTTGTCCGTAAATGGAAGAACACCTCCGTTTTTCTCCATCTTTTCAAAGATTATCTGAGCATCAGTATCGATCTGAAGATATGCCTTCTCACGAACACTTAAGGTAAGCTTTCCATCCTCGCGGACATCTATTACTCTGGCAGTTATCTCATCACCTATCTTAATATCCCCATAGAGCTCCTTCTTGGGAATAAGCGCTGAGAAGATATCATCAACCGCAACAAATACTCCGAAATTGCTGCTGGTCTCATACACAGTTCCTCTCACCCTGTCCTCTTTGTGATAAGGGCTGTCCGTCCTTAAGAATTCATATACATTCATAGTTACGGCAAGACGTCCCGATTTATCCACATACAAAGCGCAAAGTACGCTCTCACCCTTTTTAACCTTGCGAGTCTGCTCTCTGAAAGGAAGAAGTACATCCTTTTCAAGTCCCCAATCCATGAATGCTCCAATTTTGCCAACATCATTTACTGTCAGCATATTCACCTGACCAAGCATAAGCTTTGGAGTTCTTGTTGTTGCTATAAGCCTGTCATCAGAGTCTTTATATAAAAATACGCTGAGTCTGTCTCCAAGCTTTGCATCCTCCGGCACCTGCTTCTTGGGAAGAAGCACCTTATCATCGCTCCCTTCCTTCTCTGCAAGGTATACTCCGAAGTCGACCTGTTTTATTATTATCAGTTCCTGTTTTTCTCCAATTTTCAACATTTCTCTATCCTTTTTATTTCTACTATTGAATACGGTTTTCCTTCTGTGTCATTTAAAAATGCCGTATATACATCATCCTTTGCATAAACAACAGGACTTATATCATCTCCCAGATGCGCCTGCTGCCTGTACTCAGCTCTGATCTGTATCTTACTTCTGCTGCAGGACAATTCATGCAGCTCCTCCAGATTCTCTCTCTTTGCCACAGAATCAAATGCCCCGAGAGCTATTCTGATATACTGTCCGTTATTAACATGATGGTTGGAATCCAGATGATGTATTCCCACTTTTTTCATATCAGCTTCATAGCATTTGGAAGTGTCCGGATTGCCTATCTTCCTTGGCTCGTAGACCATCGGCAGCTTTTCATCAAGCGGATATGTGGTTACCACTGCATCATCTATCCTTGAAGGGCTTCCCTCCTTAAGGTTTATCAGTGACCAAATGGAATTTGCTATTGCAACCCTCTCACCATCGTCAGTATCCATGAAAAAGTTTCGCTTTCCGATAAACCCTTTAAGTTCGTACGGAACCGTGCCTATAGTGACCTTCTCGCCTAGCTTTGGCAGTCTGTTTATAATGACCTGCCAGCTGTTTATAACCCAGGCCAGCCCCCGCTCCTCCATATATTCCATTGTTGCAGGTCCTGCCTGTGTCTGAAAAGTTGAACAGTCCTGAAAATAATCTATCAGTGATTCAATTGTCAGATACTGTTCGAGATCTGTTTCCGTATATCTAATTCTGGAATCAAAAGTATACATATAAGCTCCGAAATTATCATGCATTTTTTTGTGTGTCGTGCATCATAATCATAACACAAATAGAAACCGTTAGTGGCATTAACATTGTAATCCCATATTCATATCTAAAATCCACCACCGGTGCCGCTATGAGAAGCGTGCAAATAAGCGCTGCCTGCAAAATGGCAAAAGGCAGCCATTTCCTGTCCTTGCATATTATAAGGACCATAGCTGCTACTGCTATCCAGGTATACGCTCCTGCGCACCACAACATACCGTATAGCGGAACAAAGCTTCCCAGCTTTATCAAAATTTCTTTCCCTTTAACAACTGCCACTCCTCCGATGCGAGGTGTTGAAACAAGGCCGTAATCATTCCCCATGATCCCGTCAATATTACCAACTTCATAGGAAATATCAGGATACACATAACCGCCTTCCAAGTCAAACCATGCTTTCAGATATTCCAGTGGATATTTTGCCCCAAGCCTCATCCACAATCCAAGGTATGTCCCCTTGTTATTCTCAATTATCTCAGGATGCCCCGCCCTTACAAGCTCCTTAATGTTATCAGCAAAATCCGCCGCATACAGTTCATGAATATAGGTAGTGTCTATTGCAGATTTTATCAGCTCCATATCATTCTCTGCCACTTCTTTATCATCAACAAGTACTCGTGCCACCTGCTGCACCGGAAGTGACAATGACTCGGTAAAATCAGGCTGTATTATTCCTGCCGCATTCATAACAGGCCCCTTAACGATAACTGTAACAATTATCGCACCTGCAACTGACAGTAGTATTTTCACAGTATCCTTTCCAAAAGCCCATATTAAAAACGGTGCACACAGCAAAAAAGCATACCATCCGTTTGATCTGAAAAGTGACATAAGAACTGATAAAATCGTCAGAATTATATAATCAGTTCCTGCCACACGCTTTTTTCCAAGCATCTCACATAATCTGCAGCCCATCAGCATCATAATTCCCGCAAAAGGAACATCCTTCCATATAGTCACCGCAAACACGGCATTAAATGGAACAAGTGCAAAAAATACAGTTGCAAAAAGAAATGCCGGATTATTTTTAAGCACTCTCTTTACCTGAACAGTCACTCTTCCACAGCATACAGAGAGAAAGACCATCTGTGCAACTGTGTAAAACCCGATAGCTCTGTTTACATCCCCCGTCAGCTTCAATCCGATATTATAAAAAAACCCAATCGCAATCGTATGAATAACAGGATGGTGATTTGAAAGCGGATTTATGCCTATTATCTGCTCGTACTGAACAATGGAATCCGCAGTCATTATTCCCGGATACTCATATAAAAAATATGGGAGCCAGCACAAAAAGCAGATTACTGTTGATGCCACAAAGACCACTCCGTCTGACATATCAAGAGCTTTAATCTTTATATACTTCTCGCTTTCAGTATTTTTGCCATCCGCCTTATTTAAGTTTATAAAGCATAGCAAAACCTCAAGCACCGCAACAAAAAGCCCCACAAATATAATGAGATTGCCAAGGAGCTTAAACATAGAGCTGTCAAACCCTGCCACTGCTCTTTTCCCAAGCAGATATGTAAGACATGCTGACAGTGCGGCAGCCATTGCCAAAGCCGCCAAACTTAATCTGTCCGGGCGGAAGGCGCCTGTTCTTTTTCCAATATAATAAAACACAGCAAAGAAAACCAGCGTTAACGGGTTTCTTACAGACATTCCAAACAGGAGCTGCAGCCCCCATGTACATATAAACGCAGTCAAAATGCTCTTTAATTCTTTTGTAGCCAATACAAACATATCTGATATAATCCTTTTAGAAATATTAGCGGAGGAAGCACGTTATCTCATGGAAAAAGTTAATCCCTCAACAAACAGTATAAAAATATATGAACTAATTTACTATATATATTTCCTCATTCTTTTTGGAGCAAGAGCGGTAGGTCTCTATGACGGACAGACTCTCTATAACATATGCCTTGTTCTGGGAGTTATTGCCTTTGGCTTTAAGCTTCTAACAACACGGCACTCTGTTGCAGAGTATCTCACCGCTTTTTCCTTATTGTCCGTAGGTGCACTCTCCTATATCTGCTCCGGAGAAAAGGGGCTTCTTTTGTATTTCACCATGATGCTCGGCATGAAGGGAATTAATGAAAAGAAGGTCTTCCGCCTCGGTCTTTACGTTCTTGGCGCAGCCTATTTCATACTCTATATTCTCTCAATCACTGGTATTATTACAGAACTGAATCACATAAACAGGCGATCAGGCTATGGCTACCTCCTTCGTCATTCTCTTGGTTACCCATATCCAAACACAGCCCACACAACCTTGCTTATACTTATGATTCTCTTTTTCTATCTGTATGAGGCATCTGATCTGAAAAAACTCCTTAGAGCCTCTGTGATTGCAATGCTCATAAACCTGTATGTCTACCTTTATACAGTAAGTCTCACAGGCCTTATATCCATCACAATTTACCTTCTTGTAAATTTGTATTTGCAAATAAGAAAAAACAGGACAAAGGCAGAAAATGTTATTATCAGTATTCTGTTTCCCGTGGTTGTCATTTTTTCAATCGCAGGTCCGCTTCTTGCAACAGGCAGCCTTTTTACCTTTTTAAATAAGCTCCTTCACAAGCGCTATGAATACGCTCTTTATTTTCTTACAAATGAAAAGGTTACTTTATTCGGCTCTTATTTTCAGAAACCGCCGACCAATTGGTATATGCTGGATAATTCCTTCCTGTATCTTTTTTTACAGCTTGGGATCATCCCCTTTGCAGTAATCACCCTTATATGCCTCATGTGGATAAAAAATCTTGTGGCTCAAAATAAGACCGGGGAGCTTTCCATCATGATAACCTTTTGCTTTATAGGAATGAGCGATCCTTTCCTGTTCAATCTCAGCTATAAGAATCTGACCTTTATTTTCCTTGGAAAATGGCTATTCGATTCCCTGGAAAAACACGCCCATGCATATCCGGAAATTCTCAAAAAGGAATTTCTACTTCTTCCTTTTGGTGAAAAGGATATTACCATTAAGTCCATAGTTCCTGAAAAGCTCAGAGATTTTTACAGGTCTTCCCTTTATGAAATCGCTTCTCATACCCTGAGATACACCCTTATTTTTGCTACAGTTTGCATGCTTGGCTCAGTAGCCTATGAAAAAATCACAACCGAGCCACAGGTTCTATATGTAAATACCAAAATTGCAGATCCGTATTTTGATCATAAAAACATACAGATGACCACAGCTGACATTGAGACAGCCCTGGTTGCAGGAGACCTTGTGGAAGGCTACTCCCCCGAAGATCCCACGATGTATGTTTTCAAGAAAAAAGCTCCGCATATGGAATACATACGGAGCATTGTTTCCTGTGGTTTATGGGCAGGTATGATCTCTATACTTTTAATCTCAATTATCAGAGCTGTTCGTAAAAGATGATATTTCTCTTACATACTCATCATAATCTCTGATATATTCGCTCGCATCATAATGCTCGCTTGCAAGAACAAGCAGCACTGAATCCGCGCTAAAATCATACATTTCTTTCCATACCATGTTGGGAAGATAGATTCCGGTGTTTGGTCTGTTGAGGCAGAAAATAGTCTCGTTTCCTGCTCCATCCATCACCTTCACCTTGCTTGTTCCTGCGACATTTATAAGCACAAATTCCGTCTTCTTATTTGCATGTTGTCCTCTGACTACAGTGGCATCACTGCCATACATATAAAAAGCTCTTCTTATTTCAAATGGAATATCCATTCCGCCTTCTACAATTACAAGCTGTCCCCTCTCATCTCCCATGTCTTTAAACTCGATCATTTTGACCCGATCCATATGATTCAGCATATTTTACTCCTATACGTATATAATTAAACGAAACTTAATATTTTTTTAATTGAAAGACTATCCCTCTGATACTAAAATTATATTTAAGTATGGCGAATCCTGGCCTCACTATTTTAGGCAGGTTCTAATATAAAATATCAAAGATTGGGGGTTTGTGCAATTTACGCACGAATAACAGTATGAATTTTTTAAAAAAATGTGTTAATCAAAAATGGTTTCCTTATACCGTGGCATCTTGTGCGGCAGTTGTAGTTTTCCTGGGTTTATCAAACATCAATCTGCTTTTCCACGGTATAGGCGTTTTGGGCAAATATTTCGCCCCTGTAATAACAGGACTTATTCTGGCTTACGTTATTCATCCGCTTGTAGCCTTTTTTGAAAAAACGATTCTGTCCCGCATAAAACAACTCGCGATAAAAAGATCCATTGCCATTCTGCTGTCCTTTTTGGCAATTATTCTGTTTATAGTTATCCTGATGGTTGCACTGATTCCTCAGCTCGTGGACAGTATCTCCGCATTTGTCAATAACCTCGATAGTTATGCTTCATCATTGGAGTCACTGCTAAATAACTTCAGTGCTTTGGCTGCAAAGTATAATATTGATGTATCAGGCATCATAAGCAGAATCAATTCCTTCCTGTCACAATTTGCACAAAAACTCCCTGCTGCCGTATCCCAGATCATCAATGTATCAGCCGGTATCGGTAACGGATTCTTTAATTTCATACTCGGTTCCATCCTTGCCATATATTTCCTTGCAGGCAAGGAAAAGCTCCAGTTTGGTACAACAAGACTTATGAAGCTCTTAGTTCCTGCAGATATTTATGATAGGATTCGAACCTTCTGGAGTACATGCAACGATATCCTTAAAAGATATATCGCAGGCGATATTATCGACGGACTTATCGTCGGAGTAGTCAACTGGATTTTCATGCTTATTACCGGCATGTCCTACTCCGTACTAATATCACTTTTTGTAGGTGTGACAAACCTTGCGCCTACCTTTGGTCCCATCGTAGGTGCTATCATAGGATCCTTTATATTAGTACTCGTTAATCCGCTCCATGCGCTTATTTTCCTTATTTTCACCATAGTACTACAGACCGTGGACGGATATGTAATTAAGCCCAAACTATTTGGCAACACCCTTGGTGTCTCAGCAGTTTGGATTCTTGTAACATTGGTTGTTGGCGGAAGGATGTTTGGTATAGCAGGAATCATGCTTGCAATACCTTTTGCTGCCATCTTCAACTTTACATATCAGGAATGGATTCAGAAAAAAGAAGCACTTTTAGCTTCACAGGATGATACGCCCAAAGAGGAATAGTTATGAATATTGAGGAGTACACCTATCAGGAACTGAAACATATGATGGATTACATGAAGCGCATGTACGACACTGTTCGTATAGTGGATCCTGTTGAATGTCGTGAGATATCAGTAGATACTTCCGGTGAGCTTCATTATGAAAGAGAATGCCATGCAGCCTGGAACGCAGCCAGCAGATGTTCAAACTGCAGCAGTTATCGTGCTGTAATGAGCGGACAAAGGCAAACAAAAGAAGAAATATTTGGCGGACACAGATTCATCGTACAATCAGTTCCCATAAGGCTCGTACTACCTGACAAGAATAATTTCTCCTGCGTAATGGAGCTAATCAGCATTGATGACAAAGAAGGCGAAGTTATTACATCTCCTCCCTCCGTTTCTTGTGGCGAAGACGGCCGCCAAATGTCACAAGGTATGACTGAGGCCGATTATCTGGCTACCCATGATCTACTTACCAGACTCTACAATCTCGACGGCATATGCCGCGAAGTAAGACGACTTCTTGTAGATGATCCCGATGTGGAACGTGTCCTTATAACCGGCGATATCCGGCATTTCCGCACGCTTAATGAGCGCTATGGACAAAAGCGCGGAAATGAAGTTCTGATTGCCATCGCTGATATGCTCAGAAAAAGCTGTGGCGCCGATACCGTTTACGGTCGCACACATGCCGACCACTTTGTTCTTTGCATGCCGGAATCCCGCTTCAATGAGGGTATTTTTATGGATGCTATAGAAGAAATCGGAAAACTCATAGATACAGAAAACTATCATCTGTATTTTCATCTTGGTGTCTACAGAATCGAAGACCCTGACATTCCCGTTACACTCATGATAGAAAGGGCTGACCTCGCGCTCCAGACCCTCCACGAGCGCAGAGAAAACGTGCTGACCTTCTACACCAATAAGCTTTTAAAGCAGGCAGAAAATGAGACAGAATTTCTAAATACCTTTAAAGAAAGACTTGCTGATGGACAGTTCCATATTTACCTTCAGCCTGTTTTTGATGCAGATATGAACGTTAGCGGAGCAGAAGCTCTCACAAGATGGATAAAGCCCGACGGTACAGTAATCTCATCTGACAAATATATTCGAATTCTTGAAAAAAGTGAATTTATAGCAGATCTCGACACCATGAACTGGGAACTGGTCATGAAGCAGCTTAGCACCTGGCAGAATAAAGCCAAGGACAATCTGGTAATATCAGTAAACGTATCCCCCAAGGATTTGTTCTATATGGATGCCTTAAAAAAGGTAAAGGAGCTCGTAGCGAAATATAACATTGATGCTGACAAGCTTATTTTGGAGTTTTCAGAAGTGGATCTTTTAAATGATACAGAGGGCAAACTTGCTATTATAGACCGCTTTAAGAAGGAAGGCTTCCGCGTTGCTATAGATAACTTCGGCGAAGGAAATCTCTCTTTACATATGTTAAAAGAATTGCATACAGACTATGTAAAATTTGATAAATCCTTTATTGCAGGTATTTCCGATGAAAGAACAAAAATCGTACTGGAGGCTTCCATAAAACTTGTACAGAAGCTGGGAATGAAAGTTGTGGCAGAAGGTGTTGAAACCGAGGAACAGTTCAATTATCTCAAATCCATCGGTTGTAACCGTTTCCAGGGCTACTACTTCTCACATGCCATTCCTATTGATGAGTTTGAAGAAAAATACTGATCATTTACAGATCATTTTTGTTTATCTAAGTGAGATACGTGCCACATCATATACGATTGACGGTATATGCTGATACATCATGAACAACATGTGCACCGTTATCGGAACATATATATTTCTGGTGCAGAAAAATGCAATAGCATATGGCATAGAAAGAACCATAGCTTCAACAATTCCAAGAGGAAGATACGCATAGCTCAATCCGCACAGAACCAGTCCCAATATGAAAGTAATAATTGCGCATCCTGCAGAATCAAAGCACATCAGTGCTTTTCTGAAAAACAGTTCCTCTGAAACCGGGCATAGGAACAATATCGTTATAGCATAGAGGAGTTCTCCGATATAACTGTTTTCCCACGTAATTCCATAGGTTCCATCAAGAATACCGATAAAATTGGCCTGTATGACATTCATCTTGATCATATAAGCTATCTGTGCGCCTGCAACAGTAAGTACAACAGGCAGCCAAAACTTCTTAATACTCTTGAAATTACGGGAATACTCTTTAAATGAAAAATCCTTGCTAAAATATACTGCAAGAACAAGATAGAACACAAAGAATATATAAAGCGTCTTAAACGGCTTTATTATACAAAATGCTATAAATAATAACTCCCACACAACAGGGAAGGCTAAATTCTTAATTTGAGACTTCACAACCCACCTCTAAGCTCGATTAATCAGCATCAACTCATTATAGCACAACAATTAACAAATGAAAAAAAATACTCCTCAGACAAACTTCTGAGGAGTAAGTAGCTGGGCTAGTAGGATTCGAACCTACGGAGTGACGGAGTCAGAGTCCGTTGCCTTACCGCTTGGCGATAGCCCACCGACAAGATTGTATTATACGGATGTTTTTTCCAAAATGCAAGCACTTTTTTTATTTTTTTATAATTTTTTTTGGAGTTTCCAAGAATAGTATTTTATTCAGCAATTTCAACACATTATTTACAAAAAAGTGTTTTCAAAAATGTAATATGAAAAGGCGATATGAATCCCATCAGGATTCCATACGCCTTTTCATTAAGCCAATATTTTTATAACCGGCCATAAACTACTTATAATGATGTAGGTTTTAAACAGAACTTATCATTCCCGTATCAGCCCTCAAATAAAAGATCAGCATAAGTCGGAAACGGCCAATCATTCTTATCAACAAGCATCTCAAGCTTATCTGCAGGAGTTCTAAGAGCTGTCATTGCAGGAACCACTGTGTCCTTGCAGAAATATGCTCTCTTTCTGGGCTCAGTTATGGTTCTGGCCTTCTCCTCTTCCTTATTAAGCTTATCAAGTGCCTTCTTCATAGCACCAAGCTCCTTGGTAACCGCTGAGAGCTCGCTTGTCATTACAGAAACATCACAGCCTGCTGCCTTAACCTCATTGATGTTTGCAGCAAGTCCTCCTGCATATTTCATAACTGCAGGAATAATCTGTTTGCTTGCCATGTCTATCATGGTGAGCGCTTCAATATTTATAGTCTTGGAGTAGGTCTCGAAAATGATCTCCTGACGAGACTCAAGCTCCGTCTTTGTAAATACACCAAACTTTTTATAAAGATCTACAGCCTTCTTGGTTGTGAGAACCTCGGCAGCCTCAATTGTTGAAGGAATATTGGGAAGACCTCTTCTTGTTGCTTCCTTCTTCCACTCTTCTGAATATCCGTCACCATTGAAGATTATTCTCTGGTGCTTAGTCAGGTATTCCTTGATGATATCATGAACTTCCATGTCGAAGTCTTCTGCCTTCTCAAGTCTGTCTGCTGCCTCACTGAATGCCTCTGCAACAATAGTATTAAGTGCAGTGTTTGAGCTTGCCATTGAATCAGATGAACCAACCATACGGAATTCAAACTTATTACCTGTAAAGGCAAAGGGTGATGTACGGTTTCTGTCTGTAGCATCCTTTTCAAATTCAGGAAGTGTTGAAACACCTGTCTTAAGTTTTCCGCCACGCTTGGATCTTTTGGCTTCACCTGTCTCTATAAGCTGGCGAACCACGTCCTCAAGCTGCTCTCCAAGGAATATAGAGATGATTGCCGGCGGTGCCTCATCAGCACCAAGACGGTGATCATTTCCTACATCTGATGCGCTTTGTCTAAGAATATCTGCATGTCTGTCAACAGCCTTAACTATGCAGGCAAGGACAAATAAAAACTGTATGTTTTCATTAGGTGTATCACCGGGATCAAGCAGGTTAACCCCGTTATCAGTACAAAGTGACCAGTTATCATGCTTACCGGAACCATTAACGCCCTGGAATGGCTTTTCATGAAGAAGGCATCTCATGTTGTGATGCTCTGCCACTCTCTTCATAGTCTCCATTATGATCTGGTTGTGATCTACTGCAATATTGGCAGTTTCATAAATAGGAGCAAGTTCATGCTGACCTGGAGCAACCTCGTTGTGCTGAGTCTTACCCGGAACACCGAGTTTCCAGAGTTCGTTGTTGAGATCCTTCATGTATTCTCCGACGCGCTCTCTGATTACGCCAAAGTAATGATCCTCCATCTCCTGACCCTTTGGAGGCTGAGCACCGAAAAGTGTGCGTCCTGTGAAGATAAGGTCAGGTCGTTTCAGACTCTTCTTCCAGTCAACAAGGAAATATTCCTGCTCAGGTCCTACTGAAACATTTACCTTCTTTGCTTCATTATTTCCAAAAAGATGTACTATTCTTAAAGCCTGTCCACTTACAGCTTCCATTGATCTGAGAAGGGGAGTCTTTTTATCAAGAGCTTCTCCGTTATAAGAGCAAAATGCTGTGGGAATACAAAGAGTAACGCCTGCGCCTGTCTCCTTAAGAAAAGCAGGAGAAGTGATATCCCAGGCTGTATATCCTCTTGCCTCGAATGTGGCACGCAGGCCTCCGGAAGGGAAAGATGATGCGTCGGGTTCACCTTTTATCAGATCTTTGCCTGAAAAAGATGTCATCATGTGTCCATCGCCACGGGCACTTGTGATAAAAGCATCATGCTTTTCAGCTGTAATACCTGTAAGTGGCTGGAACCAATGAGTATAGTGTGTTGCACCATTCTCCATCGCCCAATTCTTCATGGCATTTGCAACAGCATCCGCTGATGTAAGTGAGAGGTCTCCGCCATTTTCCATGACCTGGATGACCTCCTTATATACATTCTTGGGAAGTCGCTCACGCATCTTCTCAAGCGTAAATACATTTTTGCCAAATAATTCTTCAACTTTGACCTGCTCGCTCATATACACCTCTTTTTCTTATATAAAAAAGTAATTTCGCCAATGATTGTACTATATTAGTTCAAATTACACAAACTAAAAAAACTCAGCAGGTAATATTTACCTACTGAGATTTTTTATATTTTTAGCAGGATATTTTCTCTGAAGTACCTGTATGCACTCTCAAAATATCGTATTTCTCTGTCTCTTTATCAAGCTTTATATAAAGTACCTGCTTGGGATGAGGGCAGCTATCCATCGCTTCTCCATCCTCGTTGGTTATTCCAAGAACCTTTGTCTCGATATCCCTTCCGTCGGGCTTCATGATTTCTATGGTATCTCCGACACAGAATTTATTTCTCTGCTCGATCTTAGCAAGTCCATCCTCTGTGACTTCTCCGACAATCCCGAGGTATGTGTATTCGTTCACATAGGTATTGGCATCATAAATCTGAGCTTCATCTGAGGGCTTTCCAAAATAGAATCCGGTGGTGAACTGTCTATAAGTGCATCTTGATATTTCATCAAGGTACCAGGGCATGTTCTCTCTGTACTTCTCCTCTGATTCGAAGAAATCGTCGATAGCCTTGCGGTAGGTTCTCGCAACAGTAGCCACATAGAGTGCTGTTTTCATGCGGCCCTCTATCTTGCAGCTGTCTACTCCTGCATCAACAAGCTCCGGAATATGTTCTATCATGCACAGATCCTTTGAGTTGAAAATAAAGGATCCACGCTCATTCTCATAAACGGGAAGATATTCACCGGGTCTTGTCTCCTCAACAACCGCATATTTCCATCTGCAGGGATGAGTGCACTCGCCATGGTTTGCATCTCTTCCGGTGAAATAATTGGATAACAGACATCTGCCTGAATAGCTGATACACATAGCTCCGTGTATAAAGCTCTCAACCTCAAGGTCATCGGGTATATTCTCGCGAATCTCCTTAATTTCTTTTAATGAAAGCTCTCTTGCAGCCACAACTCTCTTAGCACCAAGATCGGCCCAGAACTTATAAGTCTCATAATTTGTATTATTAGCCTGGGTTGATACGTGAATATCTATCTCAGGGCAAATTCTTCTGGCCATCATAAACATTCCGGGATCAGCTATTATAAGTGCGTCAGGTCCCAGTTCCTTAAGCTCATGAAAATACTCCTCAGCACCCTTAAGATCATCATTGTGAGCGAGAATATTTGCTGTTACATGAACATGAACGCCGTGCTCATGGGCAAATTTAATCCCCTCAGCCATATCTTCATGACTGAAGTTCTTGGCCTTTGCACGAAGTCCAAAGGAGTTACCGCCGATATAAACGGCATCTGCTCCAAATATTACTGCTGTCTTTAATACTTCAAGGCTGCTTGCCGGTATAAGCAGCTCAGGTTTACGTCTATCTCTCATTACTTACCTCATCGCCCGTAAGGGCATTAAATTATTAACATAGCGTCTGACCTCAAAACACACTATATGTTCTAAAAAGGCCAGGCACAACCTGATCTTAATCAATGTCATACTTATACATATCTCAAAAGAAGTTCTGCCATGGTCACAGTTTCAGTGACATAGCCATTCCATCCCCAACATTTAATATCACACTCTCAAGCTCTTCATCATGCTTAATCGCAAAAAGATACTCCCTCATCCTCTCATGTATGGTGCGGTTTCTTCTTGTTACAGCAAATCTTGATTCCATCACATCTCCGTCCTGAAGGACATTATCTGACAAAAGAAGTCCACCTTTGATAAGGAGCCTTTTGCAATCCGGCAGGAAATTGATATACTGCCCTTTCGCAGCATCCATAAAAATAAAATCATACTGCCCGGAAAGCTTCGCCAAAATATCTGCTGCGTCCCCCTCAAGCAGTGTGATTTTTTTGTTCAGATCGTACTTATCAAAATTTGCATGAGCCACCGGTATACGCTTCTCAAACTTCTCAATAGTAGTTATCTTCGTATCCGGATCTGAATAGGTTGCCATCAAAAGCGCTGAAAATCCAACCGCACAGCCAACCTCCAAAATATTTTTAGGATGATTCATATTTAGTAAAAATCGAATAAGGCTCTGCGTATCCTTTCTGATGATCGGAACCTCATCCGCAAGAGATTTTCTCTCAAGCTCATCCAAAAACGGCTCATTTCCCTGATCGAGCGAATTAATAAAGGTGCTTATTCTCTCGTCACTGATCACTGTGCCTTCTCCTCTTTGTCTGCTTCAATAGTAGAAGCACACATGATTCCTATTATCTCATCGGGCGTCATTGAAGGGCTAAGCTCATAGGTACCGGGCGCGATCATTCCATGGTACTCAGAAAAGCGCTCCTGCATCCAAAAAAGAGTTTTATCCTTAACCAGCCCTCTATTTTCCAGCAATTCTGCAATATCTCCAACCGACATACTATCGGTAATTGATACCGTAACTGTTCTGGTATCGTACTGAGAAGCAGGCAGCTGATTATATATGTTATATCCATAATTATATGCAACTGATGCATACTTGCTTATAAGCATGATAGCTACAATAACAAGAAAAACCTTAACTATTGTATCTACCACGCCTAATCCTACGCTTTTTACGTTCATAACTCCTCTTTTCACTACTAATACATCATCTGATAAATGATATATCAATAATTTGAATCCATGATAATAGGCAGAATCATGGGTCTTCTCTTAGTCTTTTTCCAGATAAAGTCTGACAGAACATCTTTTACAATATTCTTAAGCTTATTCCAGTCAGTAATGTTTTTATCAAGAGCCTCTGTTACTTCATCAAGCACCAGATCTGTAGCATCATCTATGAGTTCATCAGACTCCCGGACATATACGAATCCTCTTGAAACTATACTGGGACCGGACACAAGTTGTGCATTCTCTCTGTCTATTCCAAACACAACTATAACTATGCCATCCTCTGCAAGTCTCTGTCTGTCACGAAGAACCACATTTCCTACATCACCAACTCCAAGTCCGTCTACCAGAATGGCACCTGTGGGAACTTTGCCCACAACCTTTGCGCTGTCCTCCTTAAGTTCAAGAACATCACCGGATCTGATAATAAAAATATTATCCTTATCCATTCCAAGTCCCATAGCGATATTCTTCTGAGCTATCAGATGCTTGTACTCGCCATGTACAGGAATCGAATACTTGGGACGAACCAGCGTATAAATAAGCTTTATATCCTCCTGGCAGGCATGTCCGGATACATGTACATCCTGGAATATAACGTCAGCTCCTCTTACGAGAAGATCATTTATGATATTTGTTACAGCTTTCTCATTACCCGGTATGGGATGAGATGAGAATATAATAGTATCGCCGGGGCGAATGCTTATCTTCTTATGCTGTCCACTGGCCATTCTGCTAAGAGCAGCCATGCTCTCACCCTGGCTTCCTGTCGTTATGATAACAGTCTTATCATCCGGATAATTCTTTAGCTGATCTATATCCACGAGGGTATTGTCCGGAATCTGGATGCACTCAAGTTTTTGGGCAATATCTATGATATTGACCATACTTCTGCCCTCAACCACAACCTTTCTTCCGAATTTGTATGCAGTATTTATAATCTGCTGTACACGATCCACGTTGGAAGCAAAAGTAGCTACTATGATTCTGGAATCACTGTGCTCCTCAAATAATGAATCAAAGGTCTTTCCAACCGTGCGCTCAGAAGCTGTAAATCCGGGACGCTCAGCATTTGTTGAATCACACATAAGTGCCAGAACACCCTTTTTACCTATCTCTCCAAATCTCTGAAGATCTATAGGGTCTCCGTAAACCGGTGTGTAGTCAACCTTAAAGTCACCTGTGTGAACCACAATACCTGCAGGTGAATAAATAGCAAGAGCAGCAGCATCAACTATGGAGTGGTTAGTCCTTATAAACTCCACTCTGAAATCTCCAAGGTTTATGGACTGTCCAAATTTGACAACCTTTCTTCTAACCTTCTTCAAAAGGCCGTGCTCTTCGAGCTTGTGCTCAATGATTCCCATGGTAAGTCTGGTTGCATAAATAGGAACATTGAGTTCCTTTAAAACATAAGGAAGTGCTCCGATATGATCCTCATGTCCATGAGTGATAACAAAGCCCTTTACCTTGTCCATGTTGTTTTTTAAATATGTGATGTCAGGGATAACCAGATCTATTCCCAACATATCATCATCAGGGAATGAAAGACCGCAATCCACCACAATAATACTGTCCTCGTATCTGAAGGCAGTAATGTTCATACCAATCTGCTCAAGTCCTCCAAGCGGTATAACCTGAAGCCCTGAAGCAGAATTATTATTTTTCTTTTTATTCAATCAGTTTTTCCTCCACATTCATTGCAATAGCCGTAGAGTTTAACCTCATGATCAGTAACTTTAAATCCGGTCTTCTCGGCGATTTTGAGCTCAAGCCCTTCAAGCATGTCTTCCTCAAATTCCAAGACCTTCCCACATTTAACGCATATCAAATGATGATGGTGATGTCCGCCGTCCTCTCTCGCATCATGAGAAAGCTCATAGCGTTCTACTCCATCATCAAAGTTCACCCGATCTATAAGATGTAACTCCATCAGTACTTGTATAGTTCTATAAACAGTAGCCAATCCAATATCAGGATGGTCTGCTTTTATCAAATTGTAAATTTCCTCGGCAGTCAGATGTTTTCCGGGATTACTGCCAAGTGTATCAAGCATTATCAGTCTCTGATTAGTAACCTTGAGACCTTTTCCCTTAAGTAATGCCTTAAACTCATCGATTGAAACCGTTCCCACGGAATATCCTCCAGGTCAATCCAATCCTATATCATCCTCTTCAAGAAGCTTTCTGAAAAGGGCAGCAATTGCCTCAAGCTCCTTATCATCATCAACTATCGTATAGCTTGCCTCAGCATCTCCATCCTCCGAATCATCCCGAAGAATAAGTGCCTCGCCATCGCCATCCTCTGTATCTGTTACAAGAATGTACGATTTAGCTCCGATTACTGTCTGTTCCAGCACAAAAAAGTCCACGGGTTCTTCGCCCTCAGGACGGAATGTTATTTTTTCCATCATTACTCCTTAATCCAATCTGGTAATTACGCCTTCCGGTTATCAAGATAGTCCTGCAAAATAATCTGTGCAGCTATCATGTCTACATATTCCTTGCGTTCAGACTTCTTAATCCCCACTTCATCCATTATGGCATCAGCTTCAACCGTAGTAAGGCGCTCATCCCACATGATCACAGGAATAGATGTGCGTCTCTCAAGCTTATCCTTAAACTCTTCAGAGAGCACAGAACGCACTGACTCAGACTGATCCATGTTAAGCGGTAGCCCCAACACAATCTGCTCCACACCATATTCCTGAATCAGCTCCTCAATACGCGCCAGTGTTTTACGAAGTTTGTTCTCTTCTTTTCTACGGATTATTTCCTTAGCCTGAGCTGTAAGAAGCAGTTCATCGCTTATTGCAACTCCGACGGTCTTTGATCCGTAATCCAATCCCATAATTCTCATTATTTTCTGGACCAGTTATTATTCTTAATATACTCTGTGAGCATCTCTTCAACCAGCTCATCGCGCTCAACCTTCATAATAAGGCTTCTTGCACCCATGTGACTGGTGATATATGTAGGATCTCCTGACATAATATAACCCACAATCTGGTTTACAGGATTATATCCCTTCTCAAGAAGTGCCTCATACACGATAGAAAGGACTTTTTTTACCCCTGTCTCAGGCTCAACCTCTACTTTAAAAAATTGTGTGTTGCCAAGATTATTATCTGTCATATCGCCATCCTCGCTAAATGATTACTTAAAAAAATAATACCGCATTACGCTTAAATAAGCAATGTATCGTCTCTTAAGAAACTATTAAGCGTGTGTTCACTAATGCTTCCCGAACAAATATTAAGTGTCTTCGCTTCTTCCTCAGGTACTGCAACTCTAATATATCTTGTAGTGAGACCTATAAGGTATCTCTTGCCGCCTATTTCTTCAACATCTTCCCAGAGAACCTTTTCATTTTTCCCGATAAAGCCTTCCCTGTAGTTCTTCGACTGCTTCTTTGTCATGTTTAGAAGTACATTACTTCTTGCAGTCTTCTCTTTATCAGTAAGCTGATCCTCCATTTTTGCTGCCACTGTGCCTTTTCTCGGAGAATACTTGAAAACATGCATCTCATAAAAATCAATATCCTCTGCAAACTTCCTGCTCTCTTCAAAGGTTCCCTCTGTTTCACCGGGGAATCCGACAATTATGTCTGTTGTTATGGCAGGTTTCTCATATGCCTCTCTGAGAATCCTTACACTGTCCATATATTCCTCGGCCGAATAGTGGCGGTTCATTCTTTTTAATGTATCATTACTTCCGCTCTGAAGTGAAAGATGAAAATGCGGGCAAACCTTGGAAAGAGCTGCCATTCCTTCTGCAACTTCTCTGGTAATGATTCTTGGCTCAAGTGAACTGAGTCTTATTCTCTCTATGCCCTCAATTTCATTAAGCTTCTGTAAAAGAGGAAGCAGCGCAGACTCTCCTTTATCCACACCATAGGAGCTTATGTGAATACCTGTAAGCACAATCTCTTTACAGCCATCTGCCGCAAGCTTTTTCACCTCTTCAATTATATCCGCCTCTTCTCTGCTTCTGATCCTTCCTCTTGCATAAGGAATAATGCAGTAAGTACAAAACTGATTACAGCCGTCCTGAATCTTGATATATGCTCTCGTGTGGCCCGGCATACTTGAAAGCTCCATTCTCTCATAGCGCTGCTCAGGATCGTTTATCTCAGTAACGCTCATTCCTCCCAGAAGCTTGTCCTCGTTAGCACCTTTTCTTTCTTCCTTTTCTCTGAAATACTCATCAAGGATGCTTACAATCTCCGCCTTTTTATTATTTCCTACTATGAGATCTATGCTATCATCCAGCGTTACGCCTTCCTTATCTGTCTCCACATAGCAGCCGCAAGCCACAACAACAGACTCCGGATTTTTTCTCTTTGCCCGGTGAAGCATTTGTCTGCTTTTGTGGTCTGCTATAGCAGTTACGGAACATGTATTTATGATGTAAATATCGGCCTTTTCATCAAATGGCACAATCTTATATCCACATTCTTGTAACTTTTGTCCCATGACATCTGTCTCGTATCTGTTTACCTTGCATCCGAGACTATGTAGGGCGACACTTTTCATATTAAACCTCCACTAATTTTGACGGATACGACATTGACTTTTAACGTCCTTCCGTTTATTATGAAGAAAAGAAGGAGGTATTTGCGCAATGAAAACCGTAAAAATTTCTTTAAATTCTATCGATAAGGTAAAGTCTTTTGTAAACGATATTACAAAATTCGATTATGACTTTGACCTTGTATCAGGTAGATATGTAATTGACGCAAAGTCCATCATGGGTATTTTCTCACTCGATCTTTCAAAGCCGATCGATCTTAACATCCATGCTGAAGACGGCGCCGATGAAGTGCTTTCAATCTTAAAGCCTTACATGATCTAACAAGATCTGTATTAAAAAAACTACTGAAACCTGCGATAAAATCGCAGGTTTTTTTAGTATAAACACTATGCCTCAAGTGTGATTATCTCATCGGTGTCCAGAGCTGTCTGAACAAGTTCATCAATCTTCTCATCGAGTCTGTGCTCATGTGAGCGAATAACCTCAAGTCTTGGCTTTGTTACAGGATGCTTGGCTACGAATATAGTGCAGCAATCCTCATAAGGAAGAATTGAAGTCTCATAGGCATCTATTTTTAGTGAAATATCAACAATATCCTGCTTGTCAAAAGCTATAAGCGGTCTGTATACAGGCATATCCGTAACAACCTCATTTGTTGCCATAAGACTTTCCATGGTCTGAGAAGCTACCTGACCGATGCTTTCACCCGTTACAAGTCCCATGCATTTATTCTGAGCAGCAATAGTATCAGCAATTCTCATCATATATCTGCGCATAATAATAGTGAGCTCATCATGCGGACACTGCTTGTAAATATACATCTGTATATCAGTAAAGTTTATCACATGCAGTCTTACCTTCCCGGTAAATCTGGCAATAACCTTTGCAAGGTCAACTACCTTCTGCTTAGCTCTCTCGCTAGTATACGGAGGTGCATTGAAATATACAGCCTCTATCTCAGCTCCTCTTTTAGCTATCATATAGCCTGCGACAGGAGAGTCTATACCGCCTGACAGAAGAAGGCATGCCTTTCCGCTTGTTCCTATCGGCATTCCGCCGGGACCGGGTATTATTTCAGAATAAATATTTATCTTTTCGCGGATTTCAACGCTAACCTGGATCAGAGGATTTCTTACGTCAACCTTCATCTCTGGATAAGCATCAAGAACCTGTGCACCGATCTCTGCAGCAGCCTCCATAGAATCAAGAGGATATGTCTTATCAACTCGCCTGCACTTTATTTTAAATGTCTTATTCTTATCAGGATAAACTCCGTCAAGAAACTTTATAACTTCTGCAGATAATCCGTTTATATCGGGAAGCTTGCCGTCTCCATCCCTCTCGATGCAGACTGCAGGACATATTCCCGTTATTCCGAATACTGTCTGAAGGGCAGCAACTGTTTCATCAAAATCAAAGCCACTGGCATTTAAATATATTCTTCCGGACACTCTGAAAATGCTAAACTCACCTTCGCACTTGGCAAGAACACGCTCCATCTGTTTAACCAGAGCCTCTTCAAAAAGATATCTGTTCTTTCCCTTAATCCCTATTTCCGCATATTTTATTATAAATGCATGATACTGCATATTTTCTCCTTATCTACATAGATTCTTGAACGCATTTTCCGATTTGCGTTCAAGAAGTCACATTTCTTAGCGTCTCGAAAATTCCCTAAGTCTTGGTACAATTTCCTTAAATGCTTTTATTGTCTCATCTATTTGTTCTGATGTAGTAAACTCCGACATACTTATTCTCACGGTACTGTCATAGAATTCCTTGGGAATCTTTATAGCCTTAAGCGTACCGGACACCTGAGGATGATTTGATGAGCAGGCACTTCCTGCAGATACATAAATCTCTCTGTCCTCAAGCGCATGAAGCAGTACTTCAGCTCTCACACCCTTTACCGCAACACTGATGATATGAGGTGCGGTGTTGTTTATTACATCCCTAAGTTCATCGTCAGACAAGTCAGCTATTTTCCTGTACGAGGTATCTATTCCGTTAATTCTTATATCCGGAAGCTCCGTTGTAAGTCCCTTTATCAGTCTGAATTTAAGATCATAAAGTCCTTCAAGCTTTTCGGAAAGCCCCTCATAGGTCTCCTCAGAAGCCCTTCCAAGGCCGGCTATTCCCGGTACATTAAGGGTACCTGATCTAAAGCCGCCCTGCTGTCCTCCGCCATAAGTAATAGGCACGATCCTTACGCCGTCTCTTATATATAAAAATCCGATTCCCTTGGGAGAATGGATCTTATGTCCGCTTACAGACATCATATCTATTCCAAGCTGTTTCGGAATCAGCTGTTCTTTTCCATATCCCTGAACCGCATCCACATGGAAAATAGTCCTTGGATTAGTTTGGTGGATAATCTTTCCTGCCTCTTCAAGGGGCATTTTGGCACCGATTTCATTATTAACAGCCATAATTGAGACAAGGATTGTATCCTCCCTGATGGCACTTTTTAGCTCTTCTAAATCTATAAGTCCTTCTTCCGAGACTCCAAGATAGGTCACCTCAAATCCCTGACTCTCCAGATACTTCATCGAATTAAGAATTGCGGGATGCTCAATCTGAGTCGTGATAAGGTGCTTGCCCTCTCTATGATGAGCCATGGCACCGCCTATAACTGCTATATTATCCGACTCGGTTCCGCCTGATGTAAACAGAATTTCCTTGGGCTTTGCTTTTAAAGTCTTAGCTATCTGCTCTGTTGCAGTTTTTATATAATTTTCTGATACAACACCCTTATGATGCATACTGGAGGCATTGCCATAATCCTCCATCATTGTCTTTACGCACAAATCTACTACGTCAGGGTAAACCTTTGTGGTTGCCGAGTTATCTAAATATATTTCCATAATCGTCCTAAATTATCCTATTTTTTCCAAGCTAATCTATATTATTCAAAATACAATTGCAACGACTCTACAATACTACAAAATCTTTTATCTCGCAAAACAGCTCATGGTTCCAGATGATACATCAGCCAAGACAGCATCGTAAATCCGGCTGTCTCCGTGCGCAATATTCTCTTTCCCATGGTTATGGCATTAAATCCGCTATCTGTGGCAAATGCGACCTCTTCATCTGCAAAGCCGCCCTCCGGTCCAACAAATACCGCTATGCTCTGCCCGGGCTTTACCGCCTCTATCAGTTCTCTGGTCTTCGCCATTCCTTCCGCCTGTTCATAAGGAAGCAGCTTAACATCCATAGCTTCGCAAAATTTAACCGCATCCTTAAAGCTCATAGGCATATCAATCTCAGGAACAAAAGCCCTTTTGCTCTGCTTAGCTGCTGCCTCGGATATAGCCTGCCAGCGTTTTATCTTACTCGAAGCTCTCTTTTCATCCAGTTTAACAACCGATCGCTTCATGGAAACAGGTATCACCCTATAAACTCCAAGCTCCACGGCCTTTTGAATGATCAGCTCCATTTTATCTGCCTTGGGAAGACCTTGAAAAAGATATATTTTTGCAGGAAGCTCTACACCTGATTCTTTTACAAATCTCAGTTCTCCGATAAGCTCACTATCTGAGATGGATTCAATACCAAAACGATACTCCTTATCCTCCTCTTCTTTGAAGCTTACAGAAAACTCTTCACCGGCCTTCATCCTGAGAACGTTAACCATATGGTTATAGTCAGAGTCTGTTATTACTATTCTCTTTCCATCATCGATAAGCTGACTGCTCTCAGCAAAAAAATGATACATATCCTTTATGCCTTCCTGGATATAACAGATACCCACTCGCCCTGTTTGCACACTTCGATAACCTTAAGTCCTGCTTCTTCATGGGCTTTTCTTATTACATCTTCCTTGGCTTCAATTATTCCGGAAGTAATGTATATTCCTCCGTCCTTCAAAAGCCCCGGAACAATAGGTGTCAGCGGAACAAGCACATACGGAAGAATATTGGCAACTACTATATCGTAGCCGGTTCCAACCTCTTCCTTAACCTTATCATCATCAATAATGTTACCTATGATCAGATCAAAGTCCTCGGCAGCAACGCCGTTTGCTTTCTTATTATCAGCAACTGCAGACTCAGCACAGGGATCCAGATCAGTTCCTACAGTATGCCCTGCACCAAACTTCATCGCAAGTATAGACAATACCCCACTTCCGGTTCCTACGTCAAGTACCTTATCTCCGGGATTTATGTATTTTCTAAGAGCACGTATGCAAAGCTGTGTTGTCTCATGCATTCCGGTTCCAAAGGCAGTTCCGGGATCAATATGGAGTGTAATATTCGCCTTTTTCCTGTCATCCTCATCGGGAGTCTCCCATGAAGGAATAACAAGAACATCATCCACGAAAAATTTGTGGAAATACTGTTTCCAGTTGTTTATCCAATCTATATCTTCCGTTACATCAACAGAGATTGTGCCATCTCCGATATCGGAGAACTCTCTTAATTCATCCAATACCTCTTTTATGGCAGCTTTCATCTCATCGGGAGTCTTTTTCACCTCCACCTCTTCGCCGTTTTCGTCATACTCATGAATCGTAAGAATATTATTGTCATCTACCTCAACAAAGAAATTCAGGTATGCAATTCCCTCTTCTCCGGGAGCTGTAACAGCACAACTGTCCACACCTGTCTCTTCATCATCAGCGTCCTGAAGATCATCAGTAAACATCTGCTCTTTATCCGCAGCAGTAAGCGGTGCATTATCCTCTATCTGTGCACCTTCAAGTCCTATGTCCATCATACTGCTTACTATAATATCTTCCGATTCCTCATTGGTTCTGATTCGAAAACGCATCCATTTCATATTGTATTGTTCCTCTCTGTCATGAAGTGTTAATATCTCAAATTCTATTATTTAAAGAAAAACGGGGAGATTTTTCTCCCCGCTCCATATTCATATATTATTTTTTCTTACCGAAAAATCCGCCCTTTTTCTTGCCATCATCATTACCGTCCTTGCCTCCGGATAATGCATCAGCTGCATGCAGGCTGTCTCCGGTCTTCTCATCAAACTGCTTTAAGAGTTCCTTTGCCTCCTTGGACAGCTTGTCCGGAACCTGTACAACAAGTGTAACATAATGGTCACCACGAACATCCTTATTTCTAAGTGTAGGTACACCCTTGCCGCGAAGTCTTACTCTTGTATCTGTCTGAGTTCCTGCCTTAACATCATACAGAACCTTACCATCAACTGTATCAATAGCAACAGTTCCGCCAAGTGCAGCAATTGCGTATGACATAGGAACAGTAGAGAAAATGTCGTAATCCTGTCTCTGGAAAATAGGATGATCTGCAACGATAACTTCTACAAGAAGATCTCCTCTTGGACCACCGTTTCTTCCGGGCTCACCCTTTTCACGAATTCTTACACTCTGTCCATTATCAATTCCTGCAGGTATTGATACCTGAATTCTCTTTGTGCTTGATACATAACCTGTACCACCACAATCTGAACACTTATCCTTGATAACCTTACCACTGCCATTACAATCAGGACATGTCTGAACATTTCTGACAGTTCCAAAGAATGACTGCTGGGTAAATACAACCTGACCTTTACCGCCACACTTAGGACACATCTGAGCTGTAGTTCCGGGCTTAGCACCGGTGCCCTTACATGTCGGGCAGGGATCCTTGAGCTTTAATTCAAGCTCCTTCTCGCAGCCAAAAACAGCTTCCTCAAAGGTAATACGCACACTGGCACGGATATTTGCACCCTTTGCAGGACCGCTCCTGGCTCCCTGACTTCTTCTGCCACCGCCAAAGAAATCTCCGAATATGTCACCAAATATATCACCAAAATCAGCACCGCCAAAGTCGAATCCACCGTATCCACCGGCACCGCCTTCAAATGCAGCATGTCCGAACTGATCGTACTGACGTCTCTTCTCAGGATCACTAAGTACTGCATAAGCCTCTGATGCTTCTTTAAACTTATCAGCTGCTGCAGCATCTCCCGGGTTCATGTCCGGATGATACTTTTTAGCAAGTACACGGTATGCTTTTTTTATCTCATCATCACTTGCGCCCTTGCTTACTCCAAGAACCTCGTAATAATCGCGCTTCTGATCTGCCATGTATGTCTCCTAGTTTATTATTTTGTGATTGCTTAAAGCCCAATACATCTTATATGAAGTATTGGGCATTAGGCAATTATTAATTTATTAAACTTTTATTAAATGAGATTCTGCTCTCAAAGTGATCAGTATTAAACCTCTCTGTAATCACCATCAACAACATCATCTGCTTTACCTGCATCTGAGCTCTGAGCTGCACCGCCCATGCCAGACATGTCAGGACCTGCACCCTGAGCACCTGCTGCTCCCTGAGCGCTCTCATAAACCTTAGCGAAGAGAGCCTGAGCATCTGTCATAAGCTTCTCCTTCTGGCTCTTGATAGTATCGATCTCACTGTCAGTAAGCTCGCGATCCTTAGTCTGCTCAAGAGTATCCTTAAGTGCCTTGAGGTCATCCTCTACTGTCTGCTTCTGTGAAGCATCGATCTTGTCGCCAACTTCCTGCATAGCCTTCTCTGTCTGGAATACAAAGGAATCAGCTTCGTTTCTCGCATCGATGCCTTCCTTACGCTTCTTATCCTGAGCTTCATACTCTGCAGCTTCCTTAATAGCCTTGTCGATATCCTCATCAGACATGTTAGAACCTGCTGTGATTGTGATGTGCTGCTCCTTACCTGTTCCAAGATCCTTAGCAGATACGTTAACGATACCGTTAGCATCGATATCGAAAGTAACCTCGATCTGCGGAACACCTCTCATTGCCGGAGGGATTCCATCAAGACGGAACTGTCCGAGTGACTTATTATCCTTAGCAAACTGTCTCTCACCCTGAAGAACGTTGATATCAACTGCTGTCTGGTTATCAGCTGCTGTTGAGAATACCTGGCTCTTCTTTGTAGGAATTGTTGTATTACGCTCGATAAGTCTTGTAGCAACACCACCCATTGTCTCGATTGAAAGTGAAAGAGGTGTTACATCAAGAAGAAGGATATCGCCTGCACCTGCATCACCGGCAAGCTTACCACCCTGGATACCTGCACCTACTGCTACGCACTCATCAGGGTTAAGGTTCTTTGAAGGCTCATGTCCTGTGAGCTGCTTAACCTTCTCAACAACGCAGGGAACACGAGTTGAACCACCAACAAGGAGAACCTTACCAAGGTCTGAATAGTTAAGGCCTGCATCCTTCATAGCGTTCTGTACAGGAATAGCACTTCTCTCTACGAGATCGTGAATGAGTTCCTCAAACTTAGCTCTTGTAAGATCCATATCAAAGTGCTTAGGACCTTCTGCTGTAGCTGTGATGAAAGGAAGGTTGATGTTGGTTGTTGTTGAAGAAGAAAGTTCCTTCTTAGCCTTCTCAGCCGCTTCCTTAAGTCTCTGCATAGCCATCTTATCGCCGGAAAGGTCTACACCTTCCTTAGCCTTGAACTCAGATACCATCCAGTCGATGATCTTCTGATCAAAGTCATCACCACCAAGGTGTGTATCACCGTTTGTTGAAAGAACTTCGATAACACCATCGCCTATATCGATGATAGATACATCAAAAGTACCACCACCAAGGTCATAAACCATGATCTTCTGCTCTTTTTCATTATCAAGACCATATGCAAGAGCAGCTGCTGTAGGCTCGTTGATGATACGCTTTACTTCAAGACCTGCAATCTTACCTGCATCCTTAGTAGCCTGACGCTGAGCATCATTGAAATATGCGGGTACTGTGATTACTGCCTCTGTTACTTTTTCGCCGAGATACTGTTCTGCATCAGCCTTCAGCTTCTGAAGGATCATAGCTGAAATCTGCTGAGGTGAATACTTCTTGCCATCAATTGTACGGCCATTGTCTGTACCCATATCTCTCTTGATTGATGAGATTGTGTTCTCAGCATTTGTTACTGCCTGACGCTTAGCGGGCTCACCTACGAGACGCTCGCCATTTTTTGTGAAAGCTACGATAGAAGGTGTTGTTCTTGCGCCTTCTGCGTTAGCTATAACGGTGGGCTGACCACCTTCCATAACAGCTACACAGCTGTTAGTTGTTCCTAAATCGATACCTATGATCTTACTCATCTTATTTTCCTCCATTTATAATACTAATGAATAATTAACAATTAAAATCTGTAGTTCACCAGGCTCGGTAAAACCTCGCTAAGTGATTACTTTGCAACGGCAACCATGCTGTGTCTGAGCACTGTGTCGTGGAACATATAACCCTTCTGAAGCTCCTGAGCCACGAAACCTTCCTCGACATCTTCGCTTTCAACCTGCATTACAGCGTTGTGGAAATTAGGATCAAATTCCTTTCCTACAGCCTCGATGGGAGTTACACCAAGGTCCTCCATCTGCTTCATAAGCTGCTTATATATCATGTTCATTCCGTCTGCAAAAGCGGAACCCTTTTCTTCTTCAGGGACAGCAGCAAGTCCTCTTTCGAAGTTATCAACAACAGGAAGAATCTTTTCAAGTACATTTGAAGCTCCCTGATCAAACATCTGAGCCTTTTCTTTATCTGTTCTCTTACGGAAATTATCGAACTCCGCAACCTGACGAACATATTTATCCTGCATCTCCTCAAATTTTTCTTTGAAGGGATTCTTCTTCTCTTTCTTACCGAAAAGTCCTTTCTTTTCGCCATCACTGTTTTCAGCGCCTTCGGGCTTTGCTCCGTCCTCAGCTTCCGAAACTTCTTCAGCGGCCTCATTCAAAGCTTCAGTGGCTTCTTCCTCAGCTGCTTCAGCAACCTTGTTTGCAGCATCTGCAACTTTTTTTGCCTTCTCAGCAACTTCCTGCTGAAGCTCCTTTGCAGTTTTTTTACCGGACTCTGTAGTAACGTCCTTATTTACATCCTTACTCAATTCAAATACTCCTTATGGTTCTACTCTTTTTTATATAAATCATCCAGCGCTCTCATCATGTTCTTAAGCGCTCCGACAACCTTATCATAATCCATTCGCTTGGGACCGATAACGCCTACCGTTCCTCTCATTCCTTCTCCAAGATCGTATGTAGCAGTTACAACGCTGCAATCCTTCATGGATTTAACCGGAGATTCATTACCTATATAAACCTGTATTCCGGTCTCATCTGTCGTTGACTGAAGTGCATTCTCAACGATACTTGTAAGATCACTCTTATCCTCAAAAGTAGTAATAAGATCGCTCGCTCTCTCCTTATCAGCAAGCTCCGGATATCTGAAAATATTATTAGCACCGCTGGTGTAAATCTGAAGATCCTCATCCTCTGTAATAGCTTCACCGGCTGTATCCAGTATCTTGTCTATGATCTCGCTGTGAATTCCTGCTTCCTGCTTCATGGCAGTTATAAGTCCCAGATTGATGTCCTCAACCGAAAGACCTGCAAGTCTGGTATTAAGAAGGATGTTGAGCTTAAGCATGTCTGCCTCAGTCAGTTCCTGTTCCACCTCAACCATGCGATTCTTGATCACATTACCTTCTATAACGATGGTAGTAAGAAGATGTTCGCTGTCCACTCTTGAAAGCTGAACAAATTTAAGTTTGTTCCTTCGTATGACAGGAGCGGAAATCATTGAAGCATAGTTTGTGTCAACAGCAAGTGTCTTAGCAACCTGCTTAAGGAGCTTCTCAAGCTTCTCTTCCTTATCAAGAAGCATCTCCTTCATGTTCTCAACTTCCTGTTCCTTCTCAGCAAGCATCTCATCCACATAGACACGATAGCCCTGGTCTGAAGGAATTCGTCCGGCAGATGTGTGCGGCTGTAATATAAGCCCCATCTCCTCAAGATCCGCCATCTCATTCCTAATGGTAGCTGAACTAAGATTCAAATCCGTGTACTTGGAAATAGTTCTGCTGCCTACAGGCTCTCCTGTCTCGAGGTAATTTCGAACAATTGCATGCAGTATTTTCTTTTTTCTGTCATCCAGTTGCACCTGACTACCTCCTTTTTAATTGTGTTAGCACTCATTGATGTTGAGTGCTAACATCTTCTGAGAATAAGTTACCACTATAAATTATTAATGTCAATACAAAAACCCCGAGGAAAAATCCTCGGGGTTTGAATAATTCACTTATTAGCTATCTCAGCTTACATTCCGAAATCAGAATGAACTTCGCCGTTAACAACGAAATATACTCTCTGCTCTTCAGGCTTTACATAAAGCTCAAGAGTCTTGATCTCAGAAACTTTTCTTCCCATATCATACTGCCATACATTCTTGGCATTCTCGATAAATGTGTCATAAGTAACACTCTTGTCTGAATACTGAAGAACAATATTTGTCTTTGTTGCAGCTTCCTTGGTAGCTGTAGTCTTCTTTGCAGCAGTTGCCTTCTTTGCTACTACCTTACCCTCAGCCTTCTTTGTAGTTGCTTTGGTTGTTGCCTTAGCTGTTGTCTTGGCAGGTGTAGCCTTCTTTGCTGCAGGCTTCTTAGCAGGTGCCTTTGTCTCAGCAGCCTTGGTCTCAGTCTTCTTAGCTGCTGTCTTAGTAGCTGTAGCCTTCTTTGTTGTCTTCTTGGCTGTAGTCTTCTTTGCTGCCTTAGGTGTTTCTTTCTTAGCAGCAGGCGCATCTACAGTCTTTGCTTCTTCTTTCTTTTCTGCAGCAATTACCGGTTTCTTGATAGTTGCAATCGGCTTTAAAGCTGCTTCTCTCAACTTGTCGTCAGCCATATCTCCCTCTCTTTCACATAAGGAACGCACGCTATGCGTTTTAGCAAATTTATCATTACGATATTGAGTGTAGTACAGTTCATATAAAAAGTCAACATTTATGCGCTTTTAAGCCTGTTTCAATTCTGTCAAGCGCCATTTTAAGCACTTCCATGGATGACGCAAATGAAATTCTCAAGAATCCTGGAGCAAAATAAGCACTTCCGGGCATTGTAGCCACGTGATGTTTTTCCAAAAGATAGGTGCACATTTTCGTATCATCTTCAATCACACCATAGTCCTCATACTCTTTTCCAAGAAAACTCCTGATGTCGAAGAATGCATAAAAAGCGCCCTGAATCTCATGGCAGACAACTCCTGCCATCCCTGAGAGCCTTTCCTCAACATAGTTTTTCCTCTTTTCGAACTCACCGGCCATATATGTGACACAGTCCTGAGGTCCTGTCAGTGCCTCAACTCCGGCATACTGCGATATGCTGGGCGGAGTTGTTGTAGTCTGGCTCTGAACCTTTATGGCGTTGGCTATTACATCACGCCTTGCGCATACATATCCAAGCCTCCATCCGGTCATGGAATAAGTCTTTGAAAAACCGTTCACAACAATGGTTCTGTCCTTCAGTCCTTCTATTGAAGATATGCTGAAATGCCTGTTTCCTTCAAATATTATTTTTTCATAGATTTCATCGGAAATAATAAAGATATCTTTACGGACTGCAATATCCGCAAGCCCCCTGAGCTCATCCTCGGAATATACCTTACCGGTGGGATTGTCGGGAGTACATATTATGACAGCCTTGGTATGCTCATTACAAGCAGCCTCAATAGCCTCAAGATCAAGTGAAAAATCATCTTTTCGGTTAACCATGACGGGACTTCCGCCCGCAAGGCGAACCATATCAGGATAGCTGACATAGCACGGAACAGGGATTATCACTTCATCTCCCTCACCCGCTATAGCACAAAGCGCAGCAAACAACGCCTGCTTAGCGCCAACCATGACAGCAACCTCATCCATTCCGTAAGTGACGCCATTGTCCCTTCGGAGCTTCTCTATTATCGCCTCTCTTAAAGGCGCAATTCCGTTTCCGGTCGTATACCTCGTGTGATCATCCCTGATTGCCTTTATTCCGGCCTCCTTAATATTATCAGGGGTAGGAAAATCAGGTTCTCCCACATTCAATGAAATAATTTCTTCACCGCGCCGCCTCATTTCTTCCACTTTGGAAAAAAGCGCAGTAGTAGGCGAAACTCGAAGATTCGCCATTCTGGCAGATAAATTTGTGCTCATAGTACTCCTCCGGTAAAAAACTAATAGCCATTAGTAACTTTTTTCATAACCTTTTAAGCATCATTCTCCTCAGCTTGTGATAAGCCTTTCTGCAAAATCTTCCGGCTGTAATGTCAATTCTGTGATACAACCTTGAAAATGGCGTAATCTCAGGCATTACCAGAAAGTCATATTCCCCAATATGCTCTCTTAAATATGCCGGATAAGTCTCATCTATCTCTACTCTTTCGAATTTTGCATCTCTTCCGAATATATCCTGGCCAAGAACCAGTCTGTCCATGGTCTCTGCCAGGATTTCTCTGTCATTATATTCCTGATGAGCGGCAGCCTTAACCTTTACTCCGATCCTCTTGGCAGGATTGGTCTCGTGATGTCCGCCCATATATCCGAAGTGCCATCCGCCTCCCGTCACTCTGACAGAACGCTCATCCTCCGGTGGCACCAGATCTCTTAGCCGCACAATTCCCTCTCCGGGAATATTATCTATGGACGTGATCTTTGTTCCAAGCCACTTTCTGTCAGATACAGCAATCTCCGGGAATTCTCCTGTGATTGACAGCAGCTTTCCTGATTTTTCTTCCATATTAAAAAAGCCGTAGAAATTTCTCTGGGCCAGATGATAAACCTTCGTCTTATCAAAATTCCTGATAATATTCTCAAGCACCGCGGGATTTGGAATCTCGTCAACATCCCCGAATAAAATAATGTCATCGGATGTTGCTCCAACTCTTTTAAGCCCTTCTTCCAGATAGTTTTTCTGAAAATAGTCCCTCTCATGAGTCAGGGCTTCTTTTGGCGTATCCGTTACAACCACATATTCAATGCGATCAAGGAAATCCTTGTAGAGCTCTTTATTCTTTTCAAAGCAAAGCTCCTTTTCCTCTCCCGAAAAGGTCATGGTTGCTTCCTCGATTATAAATTTATCAACGTAGGGGCCAAGTATATTAAGCCTTAGCTTTAATATATCGACCTCGTTAAAAAACGGAATACAATCATATACCATTTTTTCTGATCCTCGCTTTAATATATGATTTAAGCTTATGCTTAAGACAGGAACGCATCAGGCTCTTTTCCGCATTGGCTGATACCTGCAGTCCGTGCACGAACACATCCTCCTCAGGCGCCCAGTCCGGCAGTTCACCCTTAGCATATTTTTTATAAAAATCGGACAAAACCATGGTCCGAAGCTTTTTCTTTATCTCCCGGATTGAAAGCCCTGAATAAATAAGCTTCTTCATTCCAATAGTACAGGTCAGTGTCTTTCTCCTGCTGATAATATCGCTGTATTTATCGCCGCACCACTTCCCGGCATAATTGTCGAAGGCTTCCCACGCTCCCGCCTGGTTATCCATGAACTCTTCGTGATAGCTTCCTGTGAGACCTTCCTCATTTATCCTGTAAAGATACAGTATGCGGTCAAGATATGCAATACCTTTTGCCCTATCAATTATTGCTGCTGTCTGTAAAAGGTCCTCGCCATGATTTAATCTTCTTCCGTCCAAAACGCAGCTTTCCATGGAAAGATCCCTTTTTATGCACTTATTCCACATTGCATTCAAGGAATCTCCGCAGCACATCAGCCTGTGAAAATCCTGCCTGTTATCCCTTCCGTAAGCAACACCTTCTTCAAACGGAAAACCAAACATCTTTTTATCAGGCGTATCAAGCTCTGCCGCATTATAAAGTATCACATCAACAGCTTTACCTTCAGCAGAATACTTCTTTATTTCATTATTAAGAGTGTCAATAAGACAGGGCACAACTTTATCATCCGCATCCATGAAAACAATCCAGTCCCCAGTGGAAATGCGGACTCCCTCCTGCCTTGCTTCGTAGGCGGAAGCCTTCCCCATATGAACTGACTTTATTTGAGCACTTTTTATCTGATCACTTTTTATTTGAGCATTCTTTATCTTAGTAGTCTTTATCTGAGCATTCCTGGCAGAAGCCGCTTCTGCATACTCATCACAAATTGCAGCGCTTCTGTCACCTGATCCATTCTCAATAAGCAGAACTTCCATCTGCACATCAGAAGGCAGCTCCTGAGCCAAGACAGAATCCATCGCTTCTCTTATATACTTTTCAGCATTATGAACGGGAATTATTACTGAAAATTTCATGTAATCTTGTGTTCTCTCTTCCATTTCTCGGATCTTCGCCAGAATAACAAAGGTCTGACCGCACGTTTAAATCTCTTCTTAGGGCTGTAGAATCTGGGATATTTCCTGTTCTCTCCCCACCATTTATGAAAAACAAAAGGCTCTATTCCACGGTTTTCAGGAAGCGGATGTTCTCTTCCGAATCTTACGGCAACATCCAGCGGCGCCCATCTAAGGCCATGTTCCTCCATCTCATTTTTACAATAGCAGCAAAGAAAAATGTCCTCATTGTAAAAGCCGTCATAAACCTTCTCCCATGGAAGATTATGCTCAACAGGATATGAAAGAAGTCTTTTAGACCTTATAGATACGCTGTTTCCCACACGGCATATTTCGCCGTTCTTGTCTCTATAGGCATAATCGTTCTTTGGAAGAGGCCAGGGTGAACCTATATAATCATATTTAAGAAACTCATCCGACCAGTTTTCCGGATGAATTACAAAGCCATCTGCGTGAACTATCAGCACATAATCAGTCTTAATATGCCTTCCAAGCTCATACACCATCTTGTAGTTGAATTTATCTATATTATCAAGCTTAGTCGTATAGCTGAACCTGATGTTCTTTGGAAGGTAAAACGGCTTTTTATCAGTAATAAGCACTGCATCTCCAAATTCTATATCCCGCATGCTGTACTTCATAGCCTGAACCGTCTCATATACATCAACGCTCGTCATAGCAGCGATGGTGACATTTGGAAGTTTTATCTTTTTCTCGATATTACTCATAATCATTGTCCACTGTACATCTTAATTATCCCGGTCCTTCTTCCAAGAGATCTTACAATCTTCAGGAAGAAAAATCTTCCATACAATAGTCTCCTCTTTATGTTCTGGAAAAAGGTCACTGTTTTACCCGGTCTGATATTCCTCTTTGCATATAGTGCAGACTTCTTCTTGTATTCTTCAAGCTCTGCCCTGCACTCATCAGCTGTAAACAACCTTCCCTTTTTGTCCTGATAAGTCAGGAAACTGTAAATATTCTGCTCAGATGACCAGAACCCGTCTGATATATTATGCCTTGCCCAATACTTCGGAGCAATTGCATACTTAAGCTCTGTGCTCGACATAACAGGCATCATAGCAAAGGATGAATTGGACAAAATAAGATATCTCGCATTTTTGATGGTGACATAGTCTTTTCCCATATCAAAATGGTGACATTCATACTCGGGAAGTACCTTCCTTGCAGCCTCTTCATCCTCAGTTATTATCATAAACCGCATATTCGGATTGATCTTTTTCATGTTTCGGATGGCATTAAGCCAATAACTCCTGTCAAGGAAAAGTTCAGGAGCGCTGGTGTACTCGCCGCCTCGCATATTTATAATACAAAGATCATCAGCTGTATATTCATAGGACTCTGCCTCTTCCTTTACATGAAGCCAGTCCTTTATCTTGTGTCTGTACTTCTCAAAATAGGACTGATCCTGCAGATTACCATATATGATAGTATTATCCTCAACCTCAAAAAACTTAGGATCAGCTCCCGAAATATAGCATCCGTTAGTCATATCGTGAACGGAATTCCCCATGAAAAGTCTGTCATCCTGCTCATGGAAAATAGTAAACTTATCCATGTCCTCTCTTGGTATCTCAGTCCCAAGATCTATATCCATAAAGTACATGCCCTTATTTGAATGGAAAACATTTCCAACCTGTCCGGGATTTACAAATCCGAAAGGCACGCCCTTTTCCTCAGCAAGGCATCTTGTAGCCACATAGAAAAACAGCTGATTGCCAAGTCCGTATCCCTTTATAAATTCAGCACCTATCATAATTTAAATTCATCCTCATACCACTGCTGGAACATCAGAATGTACCATATCTGTATACGGTAAATTCCCTTCTCCGTAAAATCAGTCCACATCCTCTCAACCACATCAGGATCAAGAATACCCTGCTGCCTGATCTTATCCTTATTAAGAAGCCCCTCTGCCCATTCGCACAAATCACTGTCAAGAAGCCATTTTTCTATCGGTATGGAAAATCCCTTCTTGGGACGTTCCATCATTTCTCTTGGAACATATCTATAAAGCACATCCCTAAGAACCTGCTTACCCACATTTCCTTCTCTCAGATACTCAACAGGAAGCGTCCACGCAAATTCCACCACATCCTTATCAAGCATCGGCACACGTGTCTCAAGTGAAACCGCCATGGCAGTTCTGTCCACCTTGACCAAAATGTCATCCGGATGATATACCAGCATGTCCATGAGCATCGTTTCATGATTCACTTCACTCAGATATCCATTTGAAAGCTCCGTATACTTATATGGAAGATTTCCCTTTTTAAGAGCGATCATTTTTGTAAGCGGATCCGTCTCATGCTCCATTCTGTGAAGGTCAACAGGCCCCTTTGCGCCTAGAAGCGTGCCCTTTATTCTGTAAATCTCCTTATTGGAGAGAGGTGTACCCAGTACAAGCGAGCTGGCCGCCTTTCTGATAGGATACGGTATGCCATGCATTTTTCCCCATATTCTGCTGATGGACTCATAGGAAGTATATCCGCAGAACAGCTCATCACCGCCATCTCCGCTAAGTGATACCGTCACATGATCCCTTGTCATCTTGCTTACAAGATATGTGGGAATCTGGGATGAATCAGCAAAAGGCTCGGCAAACATGCGTGACAGCTTCGGAATTACTGCCTTGGCATCTTTTTCTGTGATATATAATTCAGTGTGCTCTGTTCCAAGATGCTTTGCTATCTCTGCAGCATAAACCGCTTCATTGAAAGCCTTATCCTCCATTCCTATTGTAAAGGTCTTAACCTTCCCCGGATGAAGTTCCTGCATCAGCGCAACTATTGTACTTGAGTCTATTCCTGCTGAGAGAAAAGCGCCAACAGGAACATCAGCTACCATCTGACCCTTTATTGACTCCTTTAAAAGTCTCTCCAGTTCCAGAGAAGCCTCCTGCCTTGTTCCCTTAAAGAGATTATCCTGACCTCTCTTTGCAGTCTCTTTCATTGACCAATAGATTGTCTCTGTAGTTTTGAGACTCTTAACATCTATCGTCAATATTGTGCCCGCTTCAAGCTTGTTTATTCCTTTATATATTGTATAAGGTGCAGGAATATATCCTTCAGTAAAATATATGTCCAGCACATCAGTATTTATCTCATTATCAAAACCGTCTACTACTCTAAGGCATCCAAGATCCGAAGCAAAGCCAAAGGAACCTGCAACATTTCCGTAATAGAGCGGCTTTTCTCCAACTCTGTCTCTTGCAAGGATAACAGTGTCTTCCTTTTTATCATAAACCGCTATTCCAAACATGCCCTTGCATAAAGTAAGTGCCTCTTTTGCTCCGTAATACTCTATGGCCTCAAGCAGAACCTCAGTATCTGAACTTCCTCTAAAATCACTCTCTGAAGCAAAACCGTCTGAAATGAGCTTCTTCTTTACATCCTTATTATTATAAATCTCTCCATTATAAACCATGACCATCCGTCCGGAGTGGCTCACCATAGGCTGCGCCCCATTCTTAGACAGATCCACAATGGACAGTCGCCTGTGTCCAAGCGCTACCTCTCCATTGTCGCTGATATATATTCCTTCATCATCAGGTCCTCTGTGAAGCATGCGCTCATTCATCTTCTGAATGTTCGCCCTTGCATCCTTACGGTACTTGATTAGTCCTGCTATTCCACACATAATATTTTCCTTGCTTTAGCACGATTTTTTTATAAACATTAACATAGTACCATAATATAACTATTTATTCACGCGAAAGCACAAACCATACAAGTAAGTCTATGATACAAAAAGCGCCATACTGATAACAGTACAGCGCCTATTATAATACTATTGTTTTACATTTCTGCCATTTTAGTAAAAATGCGATATCGTAAGCTTAAGCGTTTACAATCTTCTTAAGCTCATCAACCTTATCTGTCTTCTCCCAAGGAAGGTTAAGATCATTGCGTCCAAAGTGACCATAAGCAGCTGTCTGCTTGTAGATAGGACGGCGAAGGTCAAGCATCTTGATAATTCCTGCAGGACGAAGATCGAAAGTCTTACGAACTGCCTCTGTAAGCTTCTCATCAGAAACCTTACCTGTGCCAAATGTATCAACAAGGATTGATGTAGGCTGTGCAACACCGATAGCATATGAAAGCTGAATCTCACACTTATCAGCAAGACCTGCAGCTACGATGTTCTTTGCAACGTAACGAGCTGCGTAAGCACCTGAACGATCAACCTTAGTGCAGTCCTTACCGGAGAAAGCACCGCCGCCGTGACGAGCAGCTCCACCATAAGTATCAACGATGATCTTACGTCCTGTAAGGCCGGCATCACCCTGAGGTCCACCGATTACGAAACGACCTGTAGGATTGATATAAATCTTGGTATTATCATCAACCATAGCTGCATCTACAACTGCATCAATAACGTACTTTCTGATGTCAGCGTGGATCTGCTCCTGAGTAACCTTGTCATCATGCTGGGTTGAAACAACGATAGCCTCAAGTCTAATGGGCTTACCATTCTCATCATACTCAACTGAAACCTGGCTCTTACCATCTGCTCTAAGATAAGGAAGAGTTCCGTTCTTACGAACCTCTGTAAGCTTCTTTGTGAGCTTGTGAGCAAGAGAGATAGCGTAAGGCATAAGCTCCTCTGTCTCATTAGTAGCATAACCGAACATCATACCCTGATCGCCGGCACCGATTGCCTCGATCTCCTCGTCAGTCATCTTGTTCTCTCTAGCCTCGATAGCCTTGTCAACGCCCATTGCGATATCAGCTGACTGCTGATCAAGAGCTACCATAACTGCACATGTATTGCCATCGAAGCCCTTTTCTGAGCTGTCATAACCGATCTCGCAGATAGTCTGTCTTGCTATCTTAGCGTAATCAACAACAGCCTTGGTTGTGATCTCACCTGTGATAAGTGCAAAACCTGTGCATGCTGTTGTCTCACAAGCAACACGGCTCATAGGGTCCTGCTCAAGGCAAGCATCAAGGATAGCATCAGAGATGTTATCACAAATTTTATCAGGATGTCCCTCAGTAACTGACTCGGAAGTAAAAATAAACTTTTCTGCCATTATAAAAATCCTTTCTGCGCTCTTGGCGCTAAAACAAAACTAATGAACTTTTTGCTTAAAAAGCAAAAATAAATCCGCCTAGCGACGCCAAGCGGACCTGATATCAGATAATCAAATCCTCTTATTGCTCGCAGATCCTACCGCCAAAATAAAAAGCAATGCGGTATTCGATCACTTACTCACTACGCTCAGGTTGGCACCTTCCGGATGTCCGGGGTTGCCGTGGCTTCACAGATCCTATGTATCTCCACCACTCTGAATAAGAGAAATGTCACAATATGGAATTGTCATATCTGAAGTTACAATACTATAACATTTAAAATATGGCAATAGTCTTTTTATAATAAATCCATAAAAAATGTTAAATTCTTATCCTAATATCACATAATGATAATATATATTCATAAGGCATATCACTTTATTTTTGTATATAATAGTAAGCAAATAAGTCAACTATCAAATATGAAATGGAGGAAAATATGAAAAGCAAAGACTTAAATCCTCGGGAAAAAGAAATCATGGATCTGTTGTGGAAAAGCCAGGATGCAATGACCAGTATAGAAATCCTGGAACAGCTTGATCCTGAAAAGTGGACCAAGCTGACTGTTTTTAGAACAATCAATAGTCTTATCAGCAAGGATTTCCTTGTGGTAAACGGATTTGAACAGTATAACACTCAGTATGCAAGAAAATTCATATGTGCTATGACTAAAGAAGAATACCTGGCCAAGCGTATGAAAGAGGATGGAATGGGAATCAAATCCTTAAGCAGCATAGCGCTTGCTTTCATGGGGAATGAGCTTCCAAAGGACAAGAAGGAACGCAAAGAATTAATCGACGACCTTCAGAATATAATAGATGAATTAAAGTCAGACAAATAGTATCTCTTCTTTTTCTAGGACAAAGCCAAATCGTAATTTCAAATTCATTTTGCCCAAAATAATAGCAATAGATTCAGCAAAAAGAACCCAAGACATTGTTGTTAAAGCCAGAAAGTATCACGGAAGAAGCCAGAACAGAAGGTGGGACAGGCAAAAACACAAATGGATAGATCCTCATTGAATCAATGACTAATCCTAGTAATTATCGGCCTTAATATTATTATCATTTTTTGATATCTGTATTGATTTTATGCTACTCACTGTCTATACTAGATGCATAAACCTTTATGGTTCACTCCGGTGACAATATGCGATATGAAGACAACACCTCATTTCTCCCTAACAGATATAAATACAGTAGGGCAAGTGCAAAGAAATTTATCAGTAACTACATTCGAAGTGGTTCAGTTTTTCAGGCAGATTATATCAAACGAAATTCTGCCGATGAAATAACACTAGAAGATTTTAATAACTATATATAATAACAAGGAGCATTCAAATGAAAAAAATACATTACACTTTAGTCGCTACATTATCAATTATTTCTGCTATAAATATGCACTCAATTCAAGCATCCGCTGAATACCTGTATCCTTCAGGTGAATATGTTACTTTTGAGCAATAAAAAAAAGGAGATGTTTTTACTGTAGCAGAAGACGATGAACCATTAACGTATAGAGTTGTAAAAGCCAAGACTAATAAACATTCATTGATAGAGGTCGAAATTGCAGGAGTTAACGAAAATAGTTACCATCCTTTGAGTGACACGATTTTATCTGTTGATGGAGAAGCTCTAGAAGATATAGCTCCCTATAAAGTTGTAGGGATTGCTGACTACGCATTTAAAGACAATAAGTATATACGTGAATTCCATACGCTTCCTACCTATTATTTTAAGTATGTAGGCAAAGGGGCATTTGAAGGATGCACAAATCTTCGCAAGTTTGGTTCTTTCCGCCAGAAGCTCACCACAATCAAAGCTAGAGCCTTTTACGGTTGTCGCTCATTAAACAGTTTTGTTTTGACCGGTAATAAATTAAAACATATTGGAAAAAATGCTTTCACAAATTCTGGCTCCAAAATAAAACTTACCGCCGACAGCATGGACGATAAGCAGGTTTCAAAAGTAAAAAGAATGTTCAAAAAAGCAGGTGCAAAAAAAATCCATATAAAAAGAATCAGTTAAGCTAGCCATTACCGGTTCCAATAGATTCCATAAAATCATATGACCTAACTTCATTCAAAGGAGCAAGAAAGATGAATAATAAGTTAGTAAATCATTTTTCAAGAACACTAATCATATTACCTATGATGCTATTACTGTTATTCTTCTGTAATACTACTTCATACGCAGCCTCTAATAAGAACTTAGAAAAGCCGCAAATTACAGATATCACAAAAGCCAATGACTCCATAACAGTTAATTGGACTTCAATAGAAGGTGTAGATGGTTATAAAATCTATACCTCAGAAAACAAAGCAAAATATAAATGTATAGCCACGATTGAAGATCCTTCAACAACCAGCTACAAGATTAAAGGGCTCACAAGTGGCACCAAATATAAACTTAAGATAAAAGCTTATATAAAGAATGGAAAAAAATATACATTTAGCTCCTCAAGTCCTGCAAAAAGAACAAAGACAGAATATGGTCTGTCAAAAGGACATTTTAGTTGCAGAAAGTATAGTATAAATTGGAATACTTCTATATGGAAGTCAGGTGAAGCAGATGCTAAATGGGGTTGCAATATAGCATTGCACACAAAAGAACGCAGTATTTGGGATCGTGCATATTTTTATATAAGTACTATTGAAACTTATGAAAAATTAAAAAGAAAAAGCTTTGATAAAAAAGTTTCCTCGTTCATCAAAAATGATAATGAGAATTTTCACACCCATAAATTCAAGCGTTTGGCAAACAGAAAAATCAACGGAAAAACCTATGCTGTACTTCACGCAACAGATCCAAGATGGGGAAAGAACAATGAAACTTTAATTTGTCAGAGTGGCGATGATCTGTTAGAGATACACTGTTCTGTATATGATAATTGCGCAAATCCCGAAGCTAAGATGCATCAGCTTAAGAATTTACTCCCGGCTATCAGAGTTAAGTAACTTATAACAAAGACTCATTTTCATAGGGAATTCTGTTTATGGTAAGGAGCTGTCAATTCGGCAGCTCCTTTTCATATGTCAAAAAATGGACATGAAATGACAAATTTCGGTAAGACAATTCCTAATCCCTTTATGCTAAACTTAATATGTGGATAACATTGTAAACAATTGCGTGAAGTAAAGCATGCAATCTTTTTATTGTGCATATATCATCAAGTTTCTAAGTCACACTATATGATATCCACAAAACAAATATAGAAAATCAGGAATACAAAAATGGCACATAAAACAACAACAAGAAACATGACAAGCGGTTCTATACTGATGCAGATTATTGCATTCTCTCTGCCGCTTATGTTTGGCAATATTTTTCAAATGTTATATAACACCGTGGATTCCATCGTGGTGGGAAACTTTGTAGGAAAAGAAGCTCTCGCAGCTGTCGGCTCCACAACAATGATCGTAAATATGCTGGTGTTCTTTTTTAATGGATTCTCAATTGGAGCTGGCGTCCTTATTTCCAGATATTTTGGAGGAAAAGATTTAAAAGGCCTTCACCTCGCAATTGAAACCACCATCGCTACAACACTTGTATTCTGCATTCTATTTACAGTTATCGGAAGCGCAGGCGTAGTACCTATGCTGAAATTCATGGCAACTCCCGAGGATGTAATGCCAGAAGCCACAACCTACCTTAGGATATATTTTCTTGGTTTTTCAGGACTTCTCATTTATAACATGGGAAGCGGAATCCTCAGAGCAGTTGGTGATACCACAAGACCTCTTATGTTCCTGATCCTTACAAGTCTTATGAATATCGTTCTCGACCTGGTTTTCGTAATCGGACTAAAGGCAGGCATTGCAGGTGTCGCTTATGCAACCATCATCTCTCAATTTATTTCTGCTATTCTCACACTGATGCTCCTTACAAGAACAAATGATATATACAAGCTTGTCTGGAAGGATCTGACATTTGATAAGGCAATCCTTAAGAGCATATTTATGGTTGGGCTTCCTGCCGGAATACAGTCAGTTATCACCGCATTTTCAAATATATTCGTTCAGTCTTATATAAATCACTTCGGTTCGAGCTGCATGGCCGGCTGGAGTAGCTACAATAAGCTGGACACCTTCATAATGCTGCCAATGTCCAGTGTTGCCATGGCTGCAACCACCTTCGTAAGCCAAAACATCGGTGCAGGCAAAGAAAAAAGAGCAGAAAATGGCACGAGAACCGCAATTCTTCTATCCACCTGCATAACCTTTGTAATTGCGCTCCTTTTGTATATATTTGCAAGACCTGCCATAAGGCTCTTTTCATCTGATGAATCGGTAATTGAATTTGGTGCACTTTTCATTCAGACCAACGTATTCTTTCTCATTGCAAACTGTGTAAATCACACTCTCGCTGCAGCCCTCCGTGGCCGTGGAGACTCCAGAGGTCCTATGTTTATCATGATTGCTACCTTTGTTGTGATAAGGCAGATTTACCTCTTCGTGCTGACTCACTATGTTGTAAATGATCCTAAATGGGTTGGCTTTGGCTACCCTGTAGGTTGGATGTGCTGCTGCGTTGTAGAGCTCCTATATTATAAATTAAAGTGGAAAGGTAAAGAGTCACAGGAGGAACTAATCTATGCTGAAAAAACTTGATAATGAAATGAAACGTCGACTCGCTATGACTTTGGGCGGAGTGCTGATATCCGGCTTTTCCGTAGGAATGTTCCAATTCTCTCTTATGGGCATGGATCCGTTCCAGGTATTTGCCCATGGAATCTGGACGCAGCTTCTTCATATAATGACAGGCGGATCCCCAAGATTCTTTACAGAATTTGATCCCGCAAACGCTGTAATCGGCTACGGAATCGTCTATATGATAATCAATATCGTACTTCTTGTGTTTGATTTCTTTTTGGACAAAAAGAAGATAGGAATTGCCACCTTCATCAATCTGTTTCTGCTTGGCTACGTGGTTGATTTTTCTTACAGCATCTGGATCAGACTGATTCCTGCGCCAACATTTCTGATAAGAATCATATTCCTTCTCATTGCGATTGTAATCATATGCTTTGGTTCTGCACTATACTTCACAAGTGACCTTGGAGTGTCAACCTATGATGCTATAGCTCTTTCCTTGTCCGAACAGAAAAAATGGGATTTTAAATTTGTGCGGATAACCTGCGATCTTATCTGCACAGGACTTGGCTTTGTTATGGGTGTTCTTCCCGGAATCGGTACCATTATTACCGCTTTTTTCATGGGACCTCTTATCGAGTTCTTCAATGTGCACGTGGCAAGACCGCTCAGATACGGTAAGGGGCGCAAGTAGTCAAATCCCCCGCCTTTTTCCGGAATATTTTTGGATTCTTTTTCAAAAACAGTTTATCCATATTTAATAAACCTTTCATCCTTCCTGCTCTCATAAAACCTTATAATTACATATAGGAACAGGCGTTGATTTGAATTGGTTTGTTTTTCGAAAAGGGGATATCCAAATGAAAAAGATATTTTTCGCATTTCCTGTTACTGCCATACTTCTGGGAATTACTCTATTATTTTCATCTGTAAGTGCAAGGTCTTCTTCTGAGCTTCCCATAGAAGAAGCCAAACAGATAGCGCTTCATAACGCAGGAGTCAATGAAGAAGACGTCACTTTCATAAAAAATGAGAGAGAGGTTGAGAACGGAATCGCCCAATATGATATAGGTTTCATTGCAGAGCCTGATGAGTATTACTACGAGATTGAGGCATCCACCGGCAAAATACTCTACTATATGTACTATGATGAAGAAAAGCGCAAAGCAAAAGATTCCGCAGAAACTCCACCTACTCCGGAAATAACACCGGATCAGGCTCTTGAGATTGCACTAAAACATGCAGGCTACACTGCTGCCGAGACTTCCGGCTCCACTGTCAAAAACGACTATGATCACGGCGAAAATATCTATGAAGTGGAATTCTACGTTTATGGCAAAGAGTATCAGTACGATATCAGAGTGTCCGATGGCAAGATTCTTGATCATGAGGTAGATCACTAATATGGTTACTTAATATATATTAAACGAGCCATGTTTTTCAACATGGCTCGTTTTTTATAGTTCTTCTTACTTCTTTATCTTCATTGTAAGACCGATTCTCTGCTTCTTCACATCCACTTCAATAACCTGGACATCCACGATGTCTCCTACACTTACAGCATCGAGGGGATGCTTGATATAGCGGTCTGTTATCTGAGAGATGTGAACAAGTCCGTCCTGGTGAACACCTATATCCACGAAAGCTCCGAAGTCAACGATATTTCTGACTGTTCCCTTGAGGATCATTCCGGGCTTTAAGTCCTTCATATCCATTACATCGCTTCTAAGAATAGGAGCGGGCATGCTCTCTCTGGGGTCACGTGAAGGCTTCTCAAGCTCTGAGAGAATATCTGTAAGAGTGATCTCACCAACTCCAAGCTCCTCAGCAAGCTTCTTCTTGTCGCCAACCTTCTTAAGAAGGCTTCCACCTGCAAGACCGGAATTCATACCATTACCGGCACCTGCATTATTGCCGAAATCTCCGCCTTTACCTGCGCCCTTACCGGAAGCTGACCGTTCATCCGCGCTTGCGGCCACAAAATTAGCTCCGTTAAGTGCTGCCGCAAGAGCTGCTCCCATTGCAGTGCTGGTATTCTTTACAACAAATGTCTTTTCCTTCTTGAGGTTCTTACCTTTGTTTCTATCACCTGCACCCTTAGCTTCTGCCTTCTTGGCATCTGCCTTAGCCTTAGCGCTCTTCTTCTGAGCTTCTCTTACATCATCCATGGTAAGCCCCAGCTTATCCATAAGCTTCTCTGCAGCTTCATAGGACTCAGGATGCACACTTGTATCATCAAGAGCATTCTTACCATCATGGATTCTAAGGAATCCTGCACACTGCTCATAAGCCTTGGGTCCGAGCTTTGGAACCTTAAGGAGCTCATCTCTGCTCTGGAACTTGCCATTAGCTTCTCTATAATCAACAATATTTTTAGCAATTACCTTGCTGATACCTGAGATATATGTAAGTAGTGGTGCTGATGCTGTATTAAGATCAACACCTACCTTATTAACACAGTCTTCTACTACACCTGAAAGAGCTTCACCAAGCTTCTTCTGGTTCATATCGTGCTGATACTGACCAACACCGATACTCTGAGGATCAATCTTAACAAGCTCTGCAAGAGGATCCTGAAGACGTCTTGCGATAGATGCCGCACTTCTTTGTCCAACATCAAACTGGGGGAATTCTTCAGTAGCAAGCTTACTTGCTGAGTAAACTGAAGCTCCTGCCTCATTAACAATTACATACTGGACAGGCTTATCAAGCTCCTTAATAAGTTCCACGATAACCTGCTCGGATTCTCTTGAAGCCGTTCCGTTTCCTACTGAAATAAGGTCAACATCATATTTTTTGATAAGCTTTTTGAGTTCTGCCTTTGCTTCCTCTACCTTGTTCTGAGGAGCTGTAGGATAGATAACTTTAGTATCAAGCACTTTTCCTGTAGCATCGACAATTGCGAGCTTGCAACCTGTTCTGAAAGCAGGATCCCATCCAAGTACTGTCTTGCCTGCGATAGGAGGCTGCATAAGGAGCTGCTCCAGGTTCTTACCAAATACGCCTATAGCGCTGTCTTCAGCCTTCTCTGTGAGTTCATTTCTGATATCACGCTCAATTGCAGGTGCTATAAGTCTGTCATAAGAATCCTTGCAAACTGCCACAAGTACAGGATTTGTCTCCGGATTATCCTTTACAATAGTTTTCTTTTCAAGGAAACGAAGTATCTGCTCCTCGGGAGCTGTAATCTTAACTGTAAGGAATTTTTCTGCTTCACCACGATTAAGAGCAAGAACTCTGTGTCCGAGGATCTTGTTTACAGGCTCCTCGAAATTGTAGTACATCTCATAAACGCTCTCTGCCTTCTCGTCCTTGGCAACAGATGTGACAAATCCCTGATTCCAGGTCTCCTCACGGATATATGTGCGGTAGTCGGCATTATCAGAGATTTCCTCGGCGATGATGTCCATAGCTCCCTGAATAGCTTCCTGGATATTTTTAACACCCTTCTCTTCGCTTACATAAGGTGTAGCTTCCTCCACAAGACTCTTTGTGGTCTCCTGAGCTCTGATAATGTCTGCAAGACCATCAAGTCCCTTTTCCTTAGCAACAGATGCTCTTGTTTTTCTCTTAGGTCTGTAAGGTCTGTAAAGATCCTCAACTGCAACCATAGTCTCAGCTGCGATAATCTTTGCCTTAAGTTCGTCTGTGAGCTTGCCCTGCTCTTCTATACTTGAAAGAACCTGCTCCTTTTTCTCCTCAAGACCTCTAAGGTAAGTAAGTCTCTCACCTAGAGTTCTGAGCTGCTCATCGTTAAGGGAGCCTGTCACTTCCTTACGATATCTTGAAATAAAAGGTATGGTGTTGCCCTCGTCAATAAGCTTGACTGCAGCCTCCACCTGCCATTTTTGTACGCTAAGTTCTTCTGTAATCTTCTGTAAAATATCCATTCTGACTGTATTACTCCTTGAATTTATCGACTGGAAGACCTCTATAGCCTTCATATAACGGTGCAACATGCACATTCACTATTTTACTATGAAAAACCCACCTTTTTCAATCACTCGGACTTAATCTGTTTTTTCATCAAAATTTAATACACAATCCCCTGTTTTTGCGGTACACTTAAATTGAAATATTGTTATCTTCGGATGACAGAGGAGGTAATTGTAATCATTGTATTAGTAATGCAGGGAGCATATTAATACAACATTACTGTAAACTGAAAATGACTGAAAGTTTTGAATACAATCGGGCTCACAACCCGCTTAATCCCAGGGTTTCCCTGGCTACCATAGCTTCTATCCTGGGTCTGGTTTCGATAGCACTGCTGCTTAGCGTTTATTTCTCCATAATACTTGGAGGAATTGCTATCACACTTGCTCTTCTGTCCAGAGATGAAAACGGCATGCTGTTTCCACAGGCCAAACGCGGAATCATCTTTGGTCTCATCGGATTATTTGGGGGATACGCACTACTTGTATCATCCTTCGTGACGGTGTTCACCGATCCCGAAGCGCACAAGATGGTTAATCAGTATTCCGAAGCCATTACCGGCCAGAGCTTTGACGATATGTTCAAAGAGATAACTGACAATCTCGGAGTAAGCATTAACCTTCCTACAGAGTAATAAAGGGGATGTGCTTATGAGTGGTATCAGTGGAATTGGATTTAATAGTTCATATGCGTCAGGATTTTTTGGTCCTGCCTTTAATAACGGCGGCTCCGGAACAGTATCCGATGCCGCACAAGGCTCCGCACCTGTGATAGGCGATGGCAAAGTCACGCTCAACCCCGGCGAATCTGTTGAGAAGAAGCCCGGTATGCGATCCTCACCTGCGGAATGTGAGACCTGCAAGAACCGCAAATATCAGGATGGTTCTGATGAAAACGTATCCTTTAAGAGCGCTGCTCATATTTCACCGGAAGCTGCACCTTCAAGGGTTCGCGGTCATGAGCAGGAGCACGTTGCCAACGCTTACAAGAAGGCAGCTATGGAAGGTGGCAAGGTCATAAATGCTTCTGTGAAAATTACTACCGCAGTATGTCCCGAGTGCGGACGCACCTACGTGTCCGGAGGACTTACCACCACTCAGATAATGTATAAAAACGAGAATAACCCCTATCAAAAAAATAAAAAATCCGCTGATGCAGCAAGCGGTATTGTAGGATCAAGCTTCGACGCAGCTGTATGATTTAGATTTTCTTAAGTGTGCATATCATTACATAAGGTGAGGCCCCGGTGCTTCGCCTTATTTTTGGGGAATAGGGCAAAATATAAAGCATAAATTATTTAAAAACAAGAGGATTTTATGAAAAAGTTAAAAAGCACTAAAACACTAAAAGCAATCGCAAGAGAAAGACTTCTTGGACATTACGGCACAACAATTTCCGCACTTATCTTATATCGTTTCATTTCATTTTTAATAGTTAATATCATAGTCGGTGCAATAATTCCAAATAACCTTATTACATATCTGATATACTTTGGCGCAACCATTCTCGTCAATCTTTTCTTCGGAGTATTTGAGTCCGGAATCGCCTATCTTTTCATGAATATCGTTTATGGACAGTCTGCATCTGTAGGTGATCTCTTCCACGGTTTTCAGAATCACCCGGATAAAGCAATTATCCTTCAGATTCCGATTGCAGTCATGGATACACTGACCATGATTCCTATTCAGGTTCTCTCTGTTATCCTTGCAACAAATGCAAAAATTCCCGGTAATATCAACCCTCAGATTACATTCACAGTAGTTGGTATTATTGCTGTTTTAGTTATTCTCAACATTTATGTTCGCCTGATGTTTTCACAATCCTACTATATTCTTCAGGACTTCCCTGAAAAATCAGCGACTTCCATATTGAAAACCAGTGCCAGACTCATGAAGGGCAACAAGGGAAAGCTTTTCCTTCTTTATCTTAGCTTCATACCCATGGGGCTTATAGGCATGCTTGCATGCTTTATTCCGTTTTTCTGGGTAACTGCTTACCTTGTAACTTCTGATGCTGCTTTTTATCAGGATCTGGTATCTGTTTCCGCTGACAATTCCGGTATCTGATCATCACGACACAACACCTAAATATGAAAAGGACAATCAAATGGATTTAATAGATGCTATAAAAGCAATAGACAAATCGCACGAAGACGATGTACTTCACAGATTAACCACCGTATGGGGTGACTCGCTTGATAAGGATAATGTTCTTAAGGAATACCCTCGTCCGCAGTTTGTCCGTGACAGCTACATCAATCTGAATGGTGAATGGGAATACGCATTTTCCAAAAGTAACGTTCACCCTAATAAAATGGATGGAACCATACTCGTTCCCTTTTCACCCGAGTCAATTCTGTCAGGTGTCGAGAGACAGCTAAAGCCTGATGAATACTTATGGTATAAAAAAGAGCTTTCTTCCATAGAGCTCCCTTCTAAGGATTCCCGCGTTCTTTTGCACTTTGGAGCAGTTGATCAGAAGGCTATCGTTTTCATAAACAATACTCCTGTCGGTGCTCACACCGGAGGATATCTTCCGTTTACTATCGACATAACAGATGCTCTAAAACCTGATGAAACCGGTAATGAGCTGAGTCTTTCAGGAACGCTCACAGTATGTGTTCAGGATGACAGCGATACCTCATACCACAGCAGAGGCAAGCAAACTCTAAAGCGCGGCGGAATGTATTACACTGCACAAAGCGGTATATGGCAAACTGTCTGGATGGAGATTGTACCTTCATCGCATATCACTGCCTATAGGATTATTCCCGACCGTGACCTTGACGTCATCTACATGACGATCCATACGACAGATGACTGCCCTGTTACCATCAGGGTATTCGATTCGGAGAAGAAGATTCTTATCGCCGAAAACGAAGGAAATACCACGCTTCGCAGTGATAAAAGTCGTGAGCGCTTTGAATCAGAGGATTTTCACGATTCCTTTAGTCACTCCTCCGATGAATACAGCAAATTCTCCCCTGACATAGAGGGAAAAGGCACTTCCACCAACGTTTATTCATGCAAAATAGCAATTCCAAAGCCCCATCTCTGGACCCCTGAAGATCCTTATCTCTATCAGGTGTGCATAAAGGCCGGGGATGATGAAGCGTGGACTTATTTTGGCATGCGCTCCTTCACAAGACAATTCGATAACGAAGGTCGTCCTCTGTTTTTCTTAAACGGAAAACCATATTTCCTTAACGGCATTCTGGATCAGGGCTATTGGCCCGACGGTCTCTACACCGCTCCGAGTGATGACGCACTTATTTTTGATATAACAGAGATGAAAAGACTCGGCTTTAATATGCTGAGAAAACATATAAAAGTCGAAGCCGCAAGATGGTACTACCACTGTGACAGACTGGGTATGATAGTCTGGCAGGATATGGTAAGCGGAGGTTCATCCTACGCAAAGCCTGTTGTGAGCTATCTTCCTACTCTTTTCCCCGGAGTCTTCGGACATATGCCAGACGGCCCCATAAATTACCACATGTTTTCACGTGACTCTGCAGACGGCAGAAAGGAATGGACTCAGGAGATGAAAGAAACCATCCAGCTTCTGATAAATGTTCCCAGTATATCCGTCTGGGTTCTCTTCAACGAAGGATGGGGACAGTTCAACGCATCCGCAGCTACTATCCTTGCAAGACAGTTTGCAGATAACAGACTCATAGATCAGGCCAGTGGCTGGTTCGATGAAAACGGCGGCGACTTTAGAAGTGTACATAACTACTTCAGACCTCTTGGCGTTGTAGCAGATAAAAAGCGTCGCGCCTTCGTTATTTCGGAATACGGCGGATACACCTGCTATATCAAGGGACACAGCAGCGTTGACAGAGTATATGGCTACAAAAAGTTCGATACTGTTCCCGATTTCCAAAAGGCCTTCCGCACACTGATGGATGAAACTATCGAAAACCTGAAAAAGAAAGGTCTTGCAGGCGCTGTTTACACCCAGCTGTCCGATGTAGAAGAGGAAGTAAACGGTATCCTTACCTATGACCGCAGACTCAATAAATTAGAGATGAAACGATGATAAATAACAATATTTACGAAAAGCCACAGAAAGTAAATAACTTCCATGAGATAGCAGATATTTCTCAAAGGCGAAAAATACTGGAAGGACTCTCGCAAAATACAGGTTCTGACATAGTTGACAATGTCTCTCCGGAAGCTGCTATGCGCTATTTAGAGCTCCTTGATGGCAGATACACCTTTAGAGATGGTCAATGGGCAGATAATTACATGCGCGCATTTTTGATGCTCATGACCTTAAACAGAGCCTCTGCCATTCCATTTTTAAATTTCGGCAGACAAAAAGAAATCAGGAAATACCTTACTTCTCTCGGAGCATACAGCGAACGGATAGATTCCTACCAGCTCGAGGAGTGGAAGGACTTTGCAGCCTGCTACATAACATCCTGCACTTCCAGCAAGACCTACGGCACAGCCTTCCTTGGCATAATACCTATGCCCGATAAGAATGTTGCCATGAAAATTGCAGCTGATATTGACACCGCTCTCTTCGAAGTTCCGGATTCCTATGAACTTTTTGATGCATCGAAACCCATCTACGAGATATTTAAGGAAACCTATTTTATCCTGCTTCAAAACGGCGAAGCGCTGTGGAATGAATGCCAGGCTTCCAAAAACCGATAAATTCCGGGATGATTCAATATTTATATTGGCAGAATAGGATTGGATAGCACTGGATTAGGTATCTTACCAATCCAATATATGGTAAAATTAGACATATTTTTTATTAGCAATTACGGGAGGAAACGCAATGGAAAACAAGAAGGCCGTTGTATCTCTTGGTCATGAGGCCCTCGGATACACCACCAATGAACAGATGAAAGCCACCAAGGTTACAGCAAAAGCACTGGCAGATCTTGTAGAGGCAGGCTATCAGCTTAATATAACTCACAGTAACGGACCACAGGTCAGCATGATCCACAAAGCCATGACTGAGCTCAGGAGAATTTATATCGACTATACTCCTGCTCCCATGAGCGTTTGTAGTGCCATGAGTCAGGGATATGTTGGCTATGATCTGCAGAACTCCCTTAAGAGTGAACTTACAAGCCGCGGTATTTCTACTCCCGTCAGCACAATTCTCACTCAGGTAACAGTTGATCCTTATGACGAAGCCTTCTACGCACCTACCAAGGTTATCGGCAGATACATGTCCAAGGAAGACGCTGACAACGAAGTAAAGAAAGGTAACTTCGTCCAGGAAGTACCCGGAAAAGGCTATCTTCGTATTGTTGCTGCACCCAAGCCGATTGATATCGTAGAAATAGACGCAATCCGCGCTCTCTCAGATGCAGGCCAGATCGTCATCGCCTGCGGCGGCGGCGGAATCCCCGTTATTCAGCAGAATCACGTACTAAAAGGCGCTTCCGCTGTTATCGAGAAAGATGCTATCGCAGGAAAACTCGCAGCAGATCTCGGTGTAGACAGACTTATCATTCTTACATCCGTTCCATATGTTTATACAGATTTTGGAAAGGATACTCAGGCTCCCATTGAGCGCATGAACGTATCTGCAGCTGAGCAGTATATCCGTGACGGTCAGTTCGGTGCTACAGATATGCTTCCCAAGATTGAAGCAGCCATCGAATTCCTTAAAAAGAATCCTTCAGGAAGCGTTCTTATTACTTCACTTGCAGAAGTAGGTGACGCTCTTAAAGGCAAGGCAGGAACCTTTATTACAGCATAATCCCGATTGCTTTTGTATTTCGGAGTAGCAAAAAACTCTCGTCACTGTGACGAGAGTTTTTATTTTGCAATATATCAGGACTCCTTCGCTGTCTTCACAGGAATTGCCTTAGGAACCTCAGTAGTCCTTAGCTCTATTCTAGGTCCGCCCTTACCTCTGATGTAATCTCCTGTAATTGTGACGCTACCGATATTGTCATCCTTTGGAATCTCATACATGATATCAAGCATGAATTCCTCTATGATAGCACGAAGCGCTCTGGCACCTGTATCCTTCTCCATAGCCTTCTCTGCTATAGCTTCAAGTGCATCATCATCGAATTCCAGATTGACCTCATCAAGAGCAAGGAGCTTCTGATACTGCTTTAGGATAGCGTTCTTGGGCTCCTTAAGGATCTCTACCAGCATCTCCTTGGACAATCCCTTAAGTGTACAGATGATAGGAAGTCTTCCAAGAAACTCAGGAATCATTCCGAACTTTTTGAGATCATCAATAGTAACCTTGGTAATAAGATCAGGATCCTTGTCCCACTTATCCTTTAGGTCTGCATCAAAACCGATGGAAGTCTGCTTATTCAGTCTCTGCTTTATGATTTCGTCTAGATCCGGGAATGCTCCGCCACATATAAACAGAATATTTCTTGTATTAACAGTTGCCATAGGCACCATAGCATTTTTGCTGCTGGCGCCAACAGGGACCTCCACATCTGAGCCCTCAAGGAGCTTTAACATTCCCTGCTGAACAGACTCACCGCTGACATCTCTCGATGTAGTATTCTTCTTTTTGGCGATCTTATCAATCTCATCTATGAAGATGATGCCCTGCTGAGCCCTGTCGATATCATTTCCTGCTGCAGCAAGAAGCTTACTTACTACGCTCTCTATGTCGTCGCCGATATATCCTGCCTCTGTAAGAGAAGTTGCATCAGTAATTGCAAGCGGCACATCAAGAAGCTTAGCCAGCGTTTTTACAAGATACGTCTTACCACTTCCTGTAGGTCCTATCATGAGGATATTGGACTTCTCAATCTCTATGTCATCCATGGTGCCAGTCTTAACACGTTTGTAGTGATTATATACTGCAACAGATATTATCTTCTTAGCCTGCTCCTGTCCTATAACATAGTCATCAAGCTTGCCCTTTATTATGTGGGGAGCAGGGATATTATCTATGCTAAACTCAGGCTTTACCTTAATATCCTCTTCCTTTTTCTTCTTAATCTTCTGTGAATTGGGAATTCCACCTGAATTCATGAAGCTTCCAAAATCCATGAAGTTAAATCCCGGCATTCCGTTATTCTTATTAAGCTGATTCATAAGATCAGGATTGTTCAAAAGATTCTGGTAATCAAACTGGCTGACTGTATCCATTGTCTTTTGCATACAGTCATCGCAGACGCAGATACCATTTGGCAGATGGAACATTTTTCCTGCCTTACTCTCAGGGCGTCTGCATACAAAGCACACATCCTCGTAATCGCTCTCCTTATTGGTATCTGTATCTTTTGAATTTTCTACGGAGCCTTTTTCTATATTTGTATTATCTGAAGAAGATTTATTGTCATCAGTAGCATCTACCACATCTGTAGCTTTACTGCCTGACGTTTCTTTGCTGCTGATTTCAGAATCCATAACCTCTCTGAAATCTGTATCATCATTATTATTTTCAAAACCAAATCCCATTAGACATATTCTCCATATTGTATGACTTTTTGCAGGCAATTAGCTCTTTGCCCATAAGAAGTCAAACTTAGTAAATTTCGTACAATCTTTATTATATGCGCGCCAATCCTCATCATCAAGTTAAGAAACTGTGAACTTGCTTTTATAAGAAAAAATCCCCCTTTACCGTCATCCGATAAAGGGGGAATCTTAGCCGTAAACAATTTTATGTCGCAAGATGATCAGTTTCCAAAGTTAAAACCAAATCCGAAGGGATTCTGGAAAGGATCAAGCTCTCCGCCCTGCTGTTCCTGCTCTTCCTGTCCGTCTTCCTGCTTTGCATCAGGCTGTTTCTCACCATGATAGGTCTTTCCATCAGTATCACTATCTGACTGAACAGAAGGCTTTGTGCCAAGTGTTATCTGAATCTCCTGATCCTGATATCCGCCCTCAGCCTGTCTCTGAACTGTGATAGTTACAGTTTCGCCTGCTTCATAATATGCAAGTCTGTTCTGGAGATCATCCATAGATGAAATCTCTTTTCCGTCAAATTTAGTGATGATATCGCCTTCCTGAACGCCTGCTGCCTTGGCACCACCGTCCTCAGAAACGCTTGCTACATATACACCAAGAGGAAGTCCGTACATCTGTGAAACATCTGAAGTAACGCTCACTCCTGAAATGCCAAGATAACCCCTCTGTTCATCTGCTACCTTTGAACGAGTCTTCTCAGTCATCAGCTGCTCTATTATAGGCTTAGCTGTTGAAATCGGAATAGCATATCCCATTCCCTCTATGGCTTCGCCACCAATCTTATTGGAGTTAATACCAATAACCTCACCGCTTATGTTAAGAAGTGCACCACCTGAGTTACCGGGGTTAATTGCTGCACTTGTCTGTACGAATGTGCCTTTTCTGCTATCATCAAGATCGATTGCACGGTTTACAGCACTTACAACACCTGTTGTAACAGACTGTCCATAACCAAGAGCATTACCTATAGCAATTGCAGGTTCGCCGAGCGTAAGTGAATCAGAATCACCAAGAGTTGCGATAGCGATTGCATTCTTAGTATCTGCGCTGAGATCGCCAAGCTGAACAGCGATAACGGCAAGGTCCATATTTGAGTCTGTACCCTTAACCTCAGCCTTTGCAGTATTCTCATCTACAAACTGAACCTCAAGAGAATCAGCACCTTCAATAACATGGTAGTTGGTAGCAATCAGAAGCTCTGATTCATTTGTTCCAACAATGATACCTGAACCTGAAGCTGTAAGTTCCTGGCTGTAGGTCTGTCCAAAGTATGAAGCTGACTGTGTATAGTTGTTGTTTATTGAAACCATTGCAGGCATTGCCTTTGCAACAACCTCAGTTACATCTGTTACAACTGTTCTGGAATCCTCGATAGTCTCTGTCTGAGCTATTCCTGATTCTGCATTATTAGCAGCTATGGTAGCATCTGCTGAATCCTGAGCTTCATCTGCGCTCTCTGAAGATTCTGCTTCATTGCTGTCAGCCTTAGCTTGCTCATTATCTTCCTTACCTGCTTCTGCCTTATCCTCAGAAGTTGTTACTCCGGGCATCTGAGAAATCTTGGTCATACTGTAGTAACCTGCGCCAAGTCCAAGGAACAGTACCATGGCAATTGCTATAGCTGCTGCTACCTTTTTACCTGTACCTCTCTTATGAGGTCCGTTTCCTCCATTCATACCGGGCTGATAATTTGAATACTGGTAATTACCATAAGTGCCGTTGCCATAATTACCGTTATTGTTGTAGCTGCCGTTATTACCGTAATTGTAGTTACCATAGGTGTTCTGGTTCTGATTTGATCCGTTGTTCATTCCGTTATAGTTACCGTAAGATCCGGCATTGCCATTCGGATTGTAGCCAACATATGAGTCGTTGCGGTTGCCGGTGTTATTTGCATTACCGCTACCATAGGTGTTACCGTTTCCGTATGTGTTGCCGTTTCCGTAGTTGTTTTCGGAATTGGTTTGTGTTTCGCTTCTTCCCCCGACATCTACTTTGTTTTGTTCATTATTTTCATTATCAAACATCACTATTACCTCTTTTCTTTGATAAATTATATTTTTCTTTTTTTCATGCTCTCAGTATAGAAAGAGATTGTGACGAAATTGTGATAAAAGTATCAAAAAAATATTTCCTAACCCTTAGACCAACCTAAAAATGGTTTCAAAGAGTTAGGAAATACATAATCAGTAGTAAAAATCGTCTTCTTCTATTACCTGGATTTCCATATATTCAAATGGAATCTCTTCTATAAATGCATCCTTTGTGAAGCGGCATTTATTATGGAGCTGGAAATCATGAACCGTGGACTTAAGCCAGATAGGCTTGCTGAGATCAAGCTCATAGCACGCTTTCTCAATAGCGTTCATGACCTTATGCGTTCTGGTCTCCATCGAATTATCTTCTATGGTTATATCCTTCAAAAGATGATTATCATTTACAAGTCTTACCCAAAGTCTAAACATGTTGCCTCATCAGTCATCGTATCCGTTAGGATTATTGCTCTGCCATCTCCAGGAATCCTCGCACATCTCACGAATACCGTTCTGTGCCTTCCATCCAAGCTCTCTCTCAGCCTTATCTGCATTGGAGTAGCATGTTGCGATATCACCTGCACGTCGAGGCTGAATCTCATAAGGAATCTTAACACCATTAGCTTCCTCGAAGTTCTTAACAATATCAAGAACACTGTAACCAACGCCTGTTCCAAGGTTGTATATTGAAAGACCGCTGCCGGGCTCTAATTTCTTAAGAGCCTTAACATGACCAACTGCAAGGTCAACTACGTGGATATAATCGCGGACACCTGTTCCATCCGGGGTATCGTAGTCATTACCAAATACGTTGAGCTTAGGAAGTCTTCCTACTGCAACCTGAGTAATATAAGGCATCAGGTTGTTCGGAATACCATTGGGGTTCTCACCGATGGTTCCACTCTTGTGCGCACCGATAGGATTGAAGTATCTAAGAAGTACTACATTCCATTCCTTATCAGCGAACTGAATATCAGTCAGAACCTGCTCAAGCATTGACTTGGTCCATCCGTAGGGGTTAGTGCACTGTCCCTTAGGGCATTCCTCTGTAATCGGGATAAATGCAGGATTTCCATAAACTGTAGCAGAGGATGAGAAGATAATGTTCTTGCATCCATGCTTTCTCATAACATCAACAAGAGTGAGTGTTCCGGTGATGTTATTATCGTAATACTCCCAAGGCTTCTGAACTGACTCGCCAACCGCCTTAAGACCTGCAAAGTGAATAACTGAATCAATCTTTTCCTTAGTAAAAATCTCCTCAAGCCCTTCTCTATCGCGGATATCAGCCTTATAAAAAGGAACCTTTTTACCTGTGATAGCCTCAACACGGTCAAGTACCTTCTCACTGGCATTAGCAAGGTTATCCATTACAACCACATCATAACCTGCATTCTGAAGTTCAACTACTGTGTGGCTTCCGATGTAGCCTGCACCACCTGTAACTAATATTGCCATATTTTTGTCCTCCCTTTTTGCCTGTATTTCAGGATTTAAAGCTCAATTCCGTTCTTCTTGCAAAGCTCTCTTGCTGACTCTACTGAATCCTTACCTGTCTTATTCTTAATAGGAGCAAACTCGTGCTCACGAACAACCTCATAAGGAACGCAGCTGTCAAGCTCGTGGATCATATCAAGAACAAGCTGCTCAAACTTGCATCCGTTAGGTGTCTCAGGTTTAATAAGTTCACCATTTTCATCTATATGAGGGATCTTCTTCTCAACTACGTGAAGAGGAAGTTCATTTTTTGCAATTCTCTCAAGAGCAGGTACATTGAAGAGGTAGTTAAGGATAACACCATAGTTATATGCAGGCTCTCCTGCCTCATCCTTGGCATCCATCATCTCCTGAGTAAGCTCATAATACTCGACGATTGAAGGCTTGCCATCCTCGAGACACATAACACCTACACCCTCATCAGGAGCATTCTTCTTAACAACCTTAGCGCCAACCTCAGCCTTCTGCTCGATTGTAGCACCTACGAAAGTAGGATCGCAGATTCTCTGAAGTACGTTATCTACTGCGAAAATGTTAACCCACTCGATTCCCTCAGCATGAAGAGTCTTATCAAGTCCTGCCTTGATCATAGAAGAGAACCAGCCTGCATTTCCATTAGGAGATGTAGAGATACGTCCCTTCTCTTCCATATATACCTTACCTTCGTAATCTGAAGCGGGAGCCATATCCTGCTTGAAGAAAGTAACCTTGTCAGCCTTATATCCGAAGAAATTCTTCTCTGTAAGGAACTTAACTGTCTTCTCATGATTCTTCTCACTTGTCATAATGAAAAGATGAATCCATGAACCTGTAGCATTAACTACATCAAGAAGGTTCTCTATAATTCTCTGGAAAATGAACACTTCCTTAGTAAGACCGATGTTGTACATACCCTTGGGATCATCTGAACCAAGTCTTGTTCCCATACCACCTGCAAGGAGGCATGCTGCAACTTTTCCTGCCTTAATAGCATCTGTACCGATCTGTGTAAATTCGTCATGTCTCTTCTCAATTTCAGAGAGCTGCATGCATGCAAGAGGTTCAAATTTGCCCCTCTGTGAACCATGTCCAAGATTCTTGGCATTTTTGAGAACTTCAAAATCAGTCTCATCAATCTGCTGCAACAGAGCAGCCTTCTCAGCTTCTGAGAGCTCATCATAGTATTTCAGAACATGCATCTGTCCGTTTGCTTCAAGTTTCTTCTTAGCTTCTTCTAATGTCATAGTATTAATTCTCCTTTACTACGCTTATTATATGATTCAGACGCCAGTCTCCTGACACCCTATGCTATAGAAATATATTCTCATACATCGCAAATCATGTGATACTTAATCCCCTCCGATGTATCAGCACTCCTATAATAATATCTCACAGAAAAAATAAAAACAATCTAAACAGAGCAAGTTTTGGTTAACGGAGCAAATTCTGAGCAATTTTGCTAATAAAAAAGTCGTTTATTATTGTATTCTCTCTTTTTACCGTTAAGTGCTAGAATATTAAGTAGGAATCAAAGAAACCTTTGACCCTTGTGTCATCATAATAAGTAACCAACAACTATCACTATTATAAGGAGGCGCGCACCATGAAAATAGCTATGGCAAACGATCATGCAGGAACAGCCATGAAAAATGAAATAAAGACATATCTTCTTGCAAATGGTTATGAAGTTGAAGATTTTGGGACCTACGATGAAGAAAGCTGTGATTTGTCAGACTTTGTTTATCCCGCTGCCCTTTCTGTAGCTAAGGGCGAATGTGACAGAGGTATCTTCTGCGATGGTGTCGGCTACGGGAGCGCCCTTATAGCCAACAAAATAAACGGTTGCTACGCTGCAGTATGTCAGGACCCGCTCTGCGCAACACTTGCAAGACAGCATACGGACTCCAATATCCTGTGCCTTGGCGCCAAGATAATCGGCACTCTGATATCAATGGAAATCGTGAAAACCTGGCTAAATACAGATCCTCTAATGGACGAAAAATATAGAAGAAGAGTACAGAAAGTATGCGACATAAATAATAAATGCTGCGTACCTGTGGATAAACTCTAATCATTTATTACCTGAAAGAAGTTGTCATGGGCGTGATTGCCGCCTCTTTAATATAGTTCTAAACGTCAATACAATCACGCTCTGAATGCATGGAACAATAAATGTTATCTATAGATAAAAGCTATATCTTCTCATTGAAGATCTCTTAATGCTTCAACATATTCTTTCAACTTCTGAATAAAAATATCTATCTCTTCTCTTGTGTTTTCATAGTTTAGTGTAACACGGATAGAAGAGCGGGCTTCTGCCGCAGACATGCCTATAGCAGTGAGGACGTGACTTGGCCTTGAGTTGGATGAGGAGCAGGCAGAACCTGTGGAAATATATATTTCATTACCGGATAGTATTTCCATGATTTCTGCGCCGTTTACCCCCGGAATCGTAAAATGCGCATTCCCCGGGAGCCTGCTCTCCCTGCTTCCGTTCAATCTTGCTCCGGATATCTCGGACAGAACCCTTGAAATCAGGTAGTCTCTTAGTTCAGTTTCTGCGCCGGATCTCTCAGACATGTGAAGCCTGCTAAGTCTTGCCGCCTCTCCAAGACCAACAATCGAAGGAACATTCAGAGTGCCGGATCTTAGTCCCTGTTCCTGTCCGCCACCATACAGATAAGGTGAGATCCGAACGCCTTTGCGCACATAGAGAAGGCCAACTCCTTTAGGAGCGCCAAGCTTGTGTCCACTGGCTGATAAGAGATCGATTTTCATATCATTTACATCTATCGGGATATGTCCAAAAGCCTGCACTGCATCAGTGTGAAGCAGAATATTCCTGGATCTGCACAATATGCCAATGGACTTAATATCGGTTATGGTTCCTATCTCATTATTGGCAGTCATGACGGAAACCAAAGCTGTATCCTCTTCCAATGCGCTTTCAATGGCAGAAGCTGATACATCACCATTTTCACCCGGCGAAAGAGCTGTGACACAGCGCCCAAGTTCTTCAATTTTTTTACATGGATTTAAAACGGCATGATGCTCTGCCATAGATGAAATGATGTGCCGATTTTCTGGCACATTAAAAATCGCGGTGTTGTCACTTTCAGTGCCGCCTGATGTAAAGATTATCTCAGAAGGATCTGCTCCGATTAACTCTGCACAATACTCCCTGGCTTTTTCAACAGCTTTTTTTGCCTCAAGTCCGAAATGGTGTGAGGCAGAAGGATTGGCAAACTGCAGGCTAAAATAGGGAAGCATAGCCTCCAGAACATCCTGATTAACTTTTGTTGTTGCTGCATTATCAAGATATATCATATGCAATATTTTTAGAAAAATATAATAAAGGTTTAATGGTTCTTATTACAGTAATAATATAAAATCAATATATTATATTTCTCTGCAACATACAATATTTAGTGGAAAGGTAAATGATATGGCTAAGGTAATAAATAACGATATCAATGAAATTGCTAAAAAGGTTGAAGAGTTGACAGATAAAGAGCTGGAAAAGGTTGCCGGAGGAGTTAAAAAGACTTGCCCGGCCGGTCAGGTTTTGGTAGGGAATAAATGTGAAAAGAAGAAAAAGCTAAATTTGAATCCTGACCAAAATATACAATAATAAAATAAGGCTACAGGAACTGATGATTTTTTGATTTTCCTGTAGCCTTTATATTTTTTACATTCAATAAACCATGCCCACTTTAAGAGTGCCTCTGCCACTATCAAAGCTTATCCTGTTGCACTCAGTAGTTCTTAAATGTGGCAAATCCGTCATCTGAAGTATTGTATCATCTCCTGTAGTCAGTTCGATGATTCCTCTGTCGTAAACGATTGTTATGGCATCCTCGCGATTTCTGCCTATGATCAGGAAATCAGAAACTACTCCGTCTGATACGGAAAATACTCCCGTTTTACTGTTATAACTCATTGTTACAAATGGCTCATTTTTGTCTAATCTCCTTGTTACTGTTGCTTAATTCTTCTTGCTTCTGTCTGCTTTCTTGGCTGCAAGACTTTTCTCTCCCCTACTTCCCATTTTTCCTCCCTTTTTGCACACTTTCTGTCTTTTAAGATCCTGATTATGCCATTTTCACGTATCCTTTCAAAACCGTGTGCATTTGAATTACCGATTACTTTAATTGCGCCTTTTGTGTATAATATAGGGTGCGGTTATTATCAGGCACATTAGGCAATTCCTAATTTCGTTTACGATAATAGCCTGTGTGCTGCTAAATTATTGTTGAATAGGATGATTAATTTATGAAGTCAAAGAAAGTGTCTTATGCAGATCTGGCTAGATACTGCAATTTTTCAAAGACAACAATATCAAGATATTTTAGTAATCCTGACTCTCTGACTCTTGAGAATCAGGAAAAGATCAGAGATGCTGTAGAAACTCTTGGTTATCAGGAAAACAAGATAGCCAAGATCCTTCCCAGCGGACATACAGAATTTATCGGTCTTATCATACCCAACCTCTATATGCCCTATTACTCTGAGGTAATGCACCATCTGCTCTCTTCCTACAGTACTTACGGTTACAAATTTCTGGTCTTCGAAGGGCAGTCGGATATAGAGCTGGAGAGGAAGTATATTCGCGAACTGACAGCTTATAATGTTGAGGGCATAATTACACTTTCTCATACTATTTCTTCAAAAGAGTATGCATCCTACGATATTCCGATTGTTGCCATAGAACGTGAAGATGAATTTATCTCAAGTGTTCATAATGACAACTATATGGGGGGAATTCAGGCCACAAGTCTTCTGTATAAGAGCGACTGCGATGTTCTGTTTTTCATAGATTCAACACCTTACGGAGCAACACGCTCTGCATATTATTCTAAAGATAATCACTCTTACTCTTATGGTCGATTGAACGGTTTTAAGTATGTCTGCAATGAGAAGAATGTACCTAACGAAGTTATAATCCAGGACTTGGGGCAAAGCTATGAAGAGTATACTGAGAATATTTCCAAGATTATTGCCGATATTACAAAAAGATATCCCGGGAAACGTAAAGGTGTCTTTTGTGCAAATGATACTTTTGCTAATATTTCCCTCTTGCATTTACTTAGAACTTATGGGAATTTTCCTGATGATTTTAGATTAGTGGGTTACGACGGATCTCCAATTTCTGCTCAGGCTATTATTCCTTTCAGTACTGTCGGTCAGCAGCTTGATCAGATCACTAAATCCGCCATGGAAATACTGGTTGCTCAGATCAAAGGCAGGCACCGCAGAATCCCTGAGGAACTCCCGATCCTCCACGAGGTAATCGCCCCTATCCTGATAAATCGCGCAACCACACAGAAGGAAGCTCCAAATATCGCGGGGGCAAAATAGGTTTTCTGTTTATCAACACAGCTCTTTTTCTTATTTTGGTACCCATTTATTTATATTTTATGGGTACCAATCGAATAATAAATGCTCTCTAGTGAAATGCAAACTCAAATCACTTTCATCACCTAAAAAAGAAATAAATGCCAATTAATTAAACTTAATACTGTAGCTGACATCAAATTTCCCGGACGGAGCCAGTGTCTGATTCCATTCTCTATCCTTTAATTCACCGCTAAATCCTTCTGCATCAGCTCTTCCGTACCATGGCTCTATGCAGATAAATGGTGCATTTTTCCCTGAAGGTGACCAGATCCCCAGAAGAGGTGCGTCAAACATTACTTCCACAAATGTTTTTCCCTCAGCATCTGCAATCGCCGCTCCACTCACCTGACTGTTCTCAAGGATTATCGCACCATTATCAAATGTGTGCTCATCAATTTCTATAGCTTTATTCTGTCCCAATTCAAGATTGTAGGTCTCATTAGCTGCAAGCGGATCATGGAACTTCCTCACGGTGAGGACATCTCTATCAGTCTTAAGTATTACCGAGTTTCCCTTAAGTGTTCCTTCACTGTTCAGCTTACAGTTAAAAGCAGGATGTGCACCTATCGCAAATGGAAGGTCCTTTTTTCCTGTATTATCCACTTTCCATCCTATTGTTACAGTATCTGCAACAAGGGTATAAGTAATTGTAAGTTTAAAATCAAGCGGATATTTTTCTCTTGTCTGCTCATTTGAAGTAAGTATAAATATTGCCTTGTCATCAGACTCTTCCACTACTTCAAACTCCATATCTCTTGCAAAGCCGTGCTGTCCCATGGAGTATTCTTTGCCTTCATAGCGATATTTTCCATCTGCCACAGCTCCTACAAAAGGGAAAAGAACAGGCGAAGTACGTCCCCAAAATTTAGGATCTGCACACCACATGTATTCTCTATCGCCACGCTTAACACTTTTTAATTCAGCTCCATGAGTGTCAATCTCTGCTGTTAACTGTTCATTCTTTATAGTAATTCTCATCTATCGTTATTCCTTTCCAAAAATATCTCATCCCACAACTCTGTTTTTTCCGCTCTGCTTTCCCTCATATAATTTGGCATCTGCCTCCCTAATTACACAACAATGCTTCCTGTTATTTCGAAGGCTTCAATTACCCAACAATATTTCTTGCTTCTCCTTTTTCAAATGCCAGGATATTCTTTGCAACCTCTTCCACGCAGCGACTTCTTGCCTCCACACTCGCCCACGCCATATGAGGTGTCACAAAAAGTTTCTTACTATCCTGAATCCTAAGAAGCGGACTATCTTTTTTCATAGGCTCCACCGTCAGAACATCAAGTCCTGCTGCCGCAATTTCTCCATCCTCAAGTGCCTTTACCAGATCATCTTCATTTACTACAGGGCCTCTTGCCACATTTATTAAAATCGCTGTCTTTTTCATCTTTTTAAAAGCTGCCTCATCTATGATGCCTCTGGTCTTGTCTGAAAGCGGACAGTGGAGTGACAGCACATCGCTTCTCTCAAGAAGTTCATCAATGCTTACCATCTCATACTGCTCATCTTCACTATTGTGATCTGTTCTTCCGGAAGCTGAATAGAAGATCACCTTTGCTCCAAAGGCGGTTGCAATCTGAGCAACTTTTCTTCCGATATTCCCCATTCCTATGATTCCCCAGGTCATACCATCGATCTCATGAAAAGGTATATCAAGTTTACAAAAATGTGACTGTGACGCATATTCTCCGCTTTTTACAAATTCATCGTAGTCCTTAAGCGCCTCCATAATATAAAACAGAAGTGCAAAAGTATGCTGTGCTACAGACATTGTAGAATAACCTGCTACATTAGCTACCTTAATCCCTCTTTTTGCGCACTCCTTAATATCCACATTATCAAAACCTGTGGCAAACTCACATATAAGTTTAAGGTTCGGTATCTTATCAAGTATCTCTGCTGTGATCTTCGATTTGTTTATGCAAAGTACATCAGCGCCTCCAAGGCGCTCCTTCGCATTATCCTCAGTTATCTTATCTTTGAAAAATGTAACCTCTCCTATTTTTGATAAACTGCTGTAATCAATGTCATTTCCTACGCTGTCAATTTCTACCGCAACGATTTTCATGATTTGTATATCCTTCCTATATTCTTAATCACCAAGTATTTTGCTTGTATGCAATCTTTTCACCACGTCATCAATTTTATCACTTTGGTACCCTTTTTTAATATTTTTATAGCCCTTTTTTCTTATTTTTTCACTATAGAAGTATTTTTCTTACTTTGGTACCCTTTTTTCTTTATTTCATGGGTACCAAATGCATATTATTCTTTGCCTTTTGAAAATTCTTTTTATAACTTCTACTTTTTTGCTATGCAAAGTATACCAAATCATGAATATGCTACTCTAGTGTGCAGTAACCCACCTCTTCATTCGCAACCATCTTCCATATCAAAAATAAGAAGCGCCTTCCGAAAATAATAATTCTCGAAAGGCGCTTATACTCTTATTTGTTTTTCTTAGCCAAAGTTATATTGACTAAAACAATCATTGCTGATTATTTAAAAGGGTTCTCTGTAGGATAAGGAAGTGATGCAGGCTGGTTGTAGCCGATTACTTCAGCGCCTACATACTTGAATACCTCAAAGAGTGCCTTACCATAGTGACCGAATGCTACAGCACCGTGGTGAGGGAAGTTGTGCTGGATGAGGATGTGTCTGTAGAAACGTCCCATCTCAGGAATAGCGAATACACCGATTCCACCGAATGACATTGTGTCTGTAGGAAGAACCTCACCCTGTGCAACATATGCCTTAAGGTGATTATCAGCTGTGCTCTGCAGTCTGTAGAATGTGATATCACCTGGAACGATGTTACCTTCAAGTGTACCCTGTGTAACTTCCTCAGGAAGGTTTCTAGCCATGATCTTCTGGTACTTCATTGTGCACTCAGTAAGCTTGCTTGAGCATGTATTTCCGCAGTGGAAGCCCATGAATGTATCTGTGTGCTTGTAATCGAACTTGCCCTTGATGCTCTGCTCATACATATCAGCAGGTACAGAGTTGTTAATGTCAAGAAGTGTAACAACATCGTTACTTACGCATGTTCCGATGAACTCAGAAAGTGCACCGTAGATATCAACCTCACAAGATACCGGAATTCCACGGCCTGTAAGACGGCTGTTTACATAGCAGGGAACAAATCCAAACTGTGTCTGGAATGCAGGCCAGCACTTACCAGCGATTGTAACATACTTTCTGTAGCCTCTGTGCTCCTCAACCCAGTCAAGAAGTGTAAGCTCATACTGAGCAAGCTTTGCAAGGATTTCAGGCTTCTTGTTGCCCTTACCAAGTTCCTTCTCCATATCAGCAACAACTTCAGGAATTCTCTTGTCATCCTTGTGCTTGTTGAATGCTTCGAAAAGGTCAAGCTCAGAGTTCTCTTCGATCTCAACACCAAGGTTGTAAAGCTGCTGAATAGGAGCATTACAAGCAAGGAAGTTAAGCGGACGAGGACCAAAGCTGATAACTTTAAGATCTGAAAGTCCAACAAGTGCTCTTGCGATCGGAACGAACTCGTTGATCATCTTAGCACACTCATCAGCTGTTCCTACAGGATACTCAGGAATGTAAGCCTTAACGCCACGAAGCTTTAAGTTGTAGCTTGCGTTAAGCATACCGCAGTATGCATCTCCTCTGCCGTCCTGAAGGTCACCCTGTGACTCCTCTGCAGCTGCGCAGAACATTACAGGACCATCAAAGTGCTTTGCAAGAAGTGTCTCAGAAATCTCGGGACCAAAGTTACCAAGATATACGCAAAGAGCGTTGCAGCCTTCCTTCTTGATATCCTCAAGTGCCTCTACCATCTGAGTCTCTGACTCGATGATGCAAACAGGGCACTCATATACATCTACATCGTTGTAAAGCTTCTTATAGCTATCGATAAGAGCCTTTCTACGATTGATTGCAAGTGATGCCGGGAAACAGTCACGGCTGACTGCTACCAGACCAATTTTAACCTGGGGAATGTTATTCATTCTAATGTCCTCCTACCCTTTTAAAAATATTGTTGATCATTATGCGATTTTCCATAACAAAACCGCTAAAAGCCAAATTTGTGTGTACGTTAACACATCTACTAAATCATAAGTTTTACAGTGATTATTGTCAATTTGACATATTTCACAGAATTAATTCAAAAATTCTGTTAACTATTTTCAGTGTCCTCGCAAAGCGAAGGGCGAATCCTGCAAAAGACAGGATTCTTGCGAGCTATTTCCGCATTTTGCTCGCAAGAAGTTACAAATTCTGCTCAATATGGATACTAAGTTCCGTATAATTAACCTTTTTAGGCACTGTGCCATACGCCAGATAATTAAACAGTATTTCCAGCGAGAGCTTTCCCTGTTTTTCCGGTTCCTGACATATGGTTGCAGTTATCATTCCTTTATGAAACATCTCATACTGCACCGCTACAAGGTCGTTGGTTATGATCCTTATCTTGTGTTCAGAATCCTCCGCAGCTATAAGTCTGCAAATATCGTAATCACGCGGATTTATAACATATACCACATTAGTTTCAGGATATTTTGTGAGCATCTCTCTGACTGCGCGTCTGTTCTGTTCACGGTCAAGCGCTATACTCCACTTACCAAGAAGCTCCATATCGGGATACCGGGAATTCATCTCGTTTGAAAAGCCTCTGATACGCTCTGTGGCACTTTCCTTTATACTGTCGTACTCTGTGAAAAAGCATATTTTCGCATCTTCTCCGCCTGCCATTGCAGTTAGTCCTGCAGCAAGCCTTCCAGAAGCGATATAATCGCATCCTACATACGCAAGATGCTCCACTCCATCAAGTCTGCTGTTATAAAAAACAAGCGGAAGATCACGCCTTTTCTGCTCTTCGATTATCAAATTATTGATAGAGGAAGTGGAGCCCGTTATACAGACTCCATCATATTCACCTATTGTTTTTTTCAGCGATTTCAGCAGTTTGTTCTCTTCGTCCAAATTGTCAGGATACTCCACAATATCTGTAGTTGCCGCATAAGCCTCAAGAGACTTGGCCTTTTTCTCGGCGCTTTCCCTGACGGGTATGAAAAACGGACTATACTGTGTCTTGGGAATCATGAAAAGAAATTTTAACTTCTTTTTCCTTACCGCAAGTCCCTGAGCCACACGATTAGGCTCATAGTGGAGCTCCTCGCATGCCTTCTCGACTCTCTCTCTTGTCTCCTGCTTCACATATCCGCGATTATGCAGAACACGGTCCACAGTACCTATTGAAACACCTGCATGTTTCGCTATCTCTGTTATTGTTGCCATTTTTCCCTCAAAGTTCTATATATTAGATGAGTCCGGCAATATCTATGTTCTCGCCTGTGATTCCTTCATAAGCACCATCAGCAATCTCAGATGCATCCTTGTGTGCAAGAAGCCACTTATTTGTAGCGAAAAGTGTTCTGTCATCAAGGTTTTTACCTGCTGTTTTAGTGGTTCCTACGTTTGTTCCCTTGGGAAGTGCAATGAGAACCTTGAATCCCTTTGAAGCATCTGCATGGCAGGGAGCATAGTGAAGTGTTGAAGCATAAACCTCAACAAGTACGCCCTTAGGGCACTTGAATGCTACTACCTTTGATGAGTCAAGCTTGCCGTCTTCGATATCGCTGAGTTTAGCAAGAAGAAGAATGAAGTCCTCTGTGCCAAGGTTGAACTCGCTGTCTCTGTGATATTCCATGCAGTTCATCTTTGTATTATGTCCGTTGCAGTAGCCAAACTGGAAAGGCATTCCGCCAAAAAGGCTTGTACCAAGATCCTTAGTATCTGCTGTTGCCATGAGCTTTTCATCCTCAGCCACATAAACAACTCCATCCGGACAAGGTGTATCATTTTCAAGTGTCTTTAAGATTTCTGCAACACTATAACCCTCAACAACTCTGCCGTACTCTTTGAATTCTTTGTCTGTTACGCTTTTAATTACCATCTTTCCTACCCCGCTTTTTATTAGTTTTTTGTATCTGAACTTGGATTTTTGCGCTTTTTTACCATGAAAAAAGCGTTTTTTATCCCTCTCCGTTAACGTACACACATTATAGGTGAAAAGATGCTGTTGTTCAATTATCAGATTTATACAAAATTTTCAGGTGGTTTTCTTACAGAATGCACCCACAATAGTAAGGTGCCCAGATATAGCTATTTTACTTTTTGTCTGCGCCAGTTTTCGGAAGTCGGAAGTCTACTTTCTCTTTGTAATTTCAAAAAACCATAACCATGACAGCTTCCTATTAAGAAGATATAGCACTGTAGCTATAGCGTAGGCAATGATATATATGATCAAAATCGAGCCAATTATCATCCATATAGGTAACTTTGAAGGATCCAAAAAAGGATAAGGAATCATATTCATTGGCATAACTTCTGATGTGAAAAGCCGAATAATTACAAGTCCATATATCGTAATAAACCAGGTTCCGTTAAGTCTCATAAGAGGTTTTACTTTGCCTATTGGTGAATCATTTGTAATGAATGAAATAACCATAAGAACAGGCATAATAAAGTGAGTTACAACCTCATCCCACTCATCAAGAGCTGACGGATCTCCCAGGCAGAATCCTATAAATACCACAATCATTATTACCGCCTCTGAAACTGCACAGGAAAGTCTTATAAAATATACCGGAACATGCGTCATTTCTTTACTTGTAACTATTTCATACATGTTAACAACTATGAATATGAGTGAGCCAATCATAGTAAAAAGCGTTCCATCAACAGTGAGCCATCTGAGAGCATATATTCCTGCCTTTTTTGCAAAGACAATATACATCGGAACTATTCCAATCATCACAATAACCATGGATATTACCAGATTTATTGCCTTTTTAAGACGAAAGCGTCTGTCGAATTTTTCCATTACCCCGTCAAGATTATCAACTTTACTCAATGTACACATACTCCTTCCAGGTTTGTAATGACTTCATCATATATTTCCAGCGTGCTGTCCACGAAATGTTTATCATCAAACCTCAAAGACATCTCTTTCGCTTTTTGGCCAAGTTTAAGCCGTATATCCTCATTTTCAAATATTTTCATGATATATTCACAAAAATCATCTCCTGTTTCAAAGGAATACCCGTTTACTCCGTTTTCCAGAACTCCATTAAGACACATGTCTTTTCTGCATACTATTGGCAAACTGCAGGCCATAGCCTCAATATATGACAAACTGTTAACCTCAAAATCCGATGCCGAAACATAGACTGTTCCTATGCTATAAAAACGATAAATCTGATCAGGAGGAATTCTTCCTGTGAAAAATACAGAATCACTTATATTTTGTTTAGCTGTCTGTTTTTCCAGTTTTTTCCGGTATAATCCGTCTCCTACGATAACAAGCTGAATCTCCGGATCTTTTTCCAAAAGCTGTTTCATCCAATTTAGGATGTTTGTAATTTTCTTCTCCTTACCAAGACGTGATACCACAAGGAGAATCTTATTATTGTCACGGATGCCATATTGGCTCATCAACTTTCTGCGCTCTTCTTTGGTCACATTTCTCTGAAACTTTTTTAGATTTATTCCGTTATGTAAAACTTTACACTTATTCTTTACGAATACATGCTGATCGAATGTCAGTGCTTTTTCAGCGGGCAATATAACAAGACTTGCATGTTTATATGCAAAAAGCCCCCACACCATCGGGATCAATGTAATTGGAAAAATTTTGCAAACTTTTCCAAACACATATTTTGAATAATCTGTATGAGACGTCATGACAATAGGCGCACCACAAATATCTGAGATCATATTAGCTATGATCCCCGTAGGACCTTCTGTGTGAATATGGATAATGTCAGGCTTCCATGCAACAATTTCATCGATAAATTCATGTCTTCTGATATGACTCTTTTTCCATTCAGGATAAAAGATTGATCTATATGATTGCAGGTAATAATCATCACCATTTTTATAACTTATATTCTGGTCGGATAAAGTAAGAACTTTCACTTCAATTCCACGCCTTCTCATTTCATCAGCGTAAACTGCTACTATCTGGGCAACGCCATTTATATCGTCCCTATATCCATCAGAAGTAATTAGAACCTTCAATTGCACCATCCCCTCTGATTACTATTTGCCGAATTATACGTTTTTCCTCAGAGAAGCACCACGTTGATAGTGCCGCCGTCTATTTCCTCATTTATCCTTCCTTTTATCTCTTCTGCAATCTTGCAGACCTCAACATACTTCATATCCGGTTTGAACCTAAGCTCCACATCCACGTATTTATCATTACCGGAAATGCGGCTTTTTATCTCACCAATTTCTTCAAAGTAATCGTAAAATTGACCTATAGCCTTCAGAATCTTAAGCTGTGTATCTTCGTCAAGTGTCAGATCAATAAGTTCTTTGACAGCTTCCAAAATATGCTTAATGACAATATATCCCAGCGGAAGCGCAACAATTATGCAGACTACAGGCGAAAAATATGAAATCCATGTAGTATTGCTAAATACTATTCCAATGATCAGGGTAATAATTGATATCGCATCAAATACAAATTCATTCCTTGCAGCAACAAAAGCGGAATGAATCAATTTGCTATGTTCTTTTTCTATGAATTTCTTCTCTTTAAAATAAATAAATATGTCTATAAGCAAACCAATAATACTGATTACAAGCGCAAATATAAGGAATTCTTCTTCTGTTTCATGTATGAATAATCTTCTTACCGCAAAAACAAGAACGCAAAAAATTCCGGCTATATCAAACGTCTCACAACATAGTGCCGAAATAGCTTCTACTTTTCCTGTTCCATAGTTGAACCTGAATTTCAAATTTTTATTAAGTCTTATCGAAAGTATATATATTATGATTCCCGGTATCAGAATACTTGCATTCTCAACAAACTCAAGCCACACTACCATAGAACCGCTTGCAGCCGCAGCTATCAGCGATGTAATAAACTCGGGAATTCTGTATATGATCAGCAACAGTGCTACCTTTTTCTGCTCATCCAGGACATTTTTCTGCATATTATCTCTCCACTTTTTTATTTTCTGTGATTATTTTTCCCTGTCTTGTATCTCTTATTCTACTTTTTCTTTTTTATCTTATTCTTTCTTCTCTTAGATTTGTTTTTACTTTGCACTTTTCCCTACTTTTTAGTATTTCTTATATGGTTCTACTTGCATTTCATTCTGGTTTTGAATCATTTGAATAATCTTGCAATAATATAAAGATTATATATTTACAAATTTGTTTGGATATGTTATTGTCTATATCGTTTCAAGGATATTCATCCACATTTTCCATTTTTGGTTATTTGAAGCAATTATCTTTTTAAGGGTGCATATAATTTGAAAGGAGTACTTTTTATTACCTGGAGTTATTTACTGACTTACTAGAAATTTTCATGTATAAAAAAATATCTACCGTGTCACCATCAGTTACAAGATCCAGGCGATAATCAAAAATAAAATTATGACAAATTACTATTCTACAAGGAAGCAGCTACTAACCCGGCTACTTCTAAAATACCAATCTGAAGTCAATACTTTACCTGACGGAACTCTTGTTATATATCAAAACGGTGCTAAATGGTACCTTCAGGAAAAAGACAGTTCCGGTAAAATCAAAAGGACCTATATTTCAAAAAGCAGAGCAGATTATGCTTCACAACTTGCTAAAAAGGCTTTATTGAATAGCTATATCCGTGATATCAAAAATGAAATTTCTGCAATTAATGCTTATTTACGAGTAAGGAAACATTGTAAGCTTGACAAAATCACTTCTCCTGATTCTCCGTATATTCCTCTGCTTTCAGACTCCTATCACTGGCTATGCGATCAAGAATATGAGTCTAACCCAAATCATCCGGAAGCTTTGTTAGTAAAGGCACCCAAAGATCAATTTGTCAGATCTAAATCAGAAGCAATTATTGCATACGCTTTGTACGATCACCAACTTTCCTATGCATATGAGAAGGCACTTGTACTGGGCGATTACACTATTTATCCCGACTTTACGATTCGCCATCCGTTTAGCAATAAGCTATACATCTGGGAGCACTTTGGTCTTGCTGACCAATCCAAGTATCAAAACTCTATGTGTAACAAAATTAGAAATTATATAAATTCCGGATATATCCCAGGAAATAATCTAATCCTCACATATGAAACCCCTGCCTGTCCTCTTGATATCAGCTATGTTCAAGGTCTGATCAGTCTACATTTTGGTGATGACTTAATTTAAAAAGCAAGCTTCTCAACAAATACGCAATTTGATATTCCAAGGCTATTATTCATAGTTAAACCATAGTATTGGAAATAATCAAACAAAAGACTCCGTTTGGTATACTTTTTCTATGCAATGCAAATCATTTCTTTATACTTTTTTCAACATGAAGCAATTTTTCTATATTTGTTACCCTTATTTCTGATAATCATAGATACCAAATAGAGGTTTTTTGCTAAATTTTTCCTTTTCCTCAAAAATACCTCTCAGTTTTCAGTGAAATTAGGTACCAAATGGAATTTGTCAGCTGATTTTTTCCTTTTTTTCCAAATTATATACCTCATATCAAAGCAGAAAAGGGATTAATCTCTTAAAGCATCTAATAATCCTGGCAACTTCAATGTTTATTTTACAAAAGCGCTGCAGCAAGCCGTATAGGCAAGCCACAGCGCCTTCAAATATCACAATCAGCCTGGGTAAGCGTGATTTACATCTCCCCCGAGTCTGCAGATCACCCTACAAAAAGCTGAATCGTAAATTTAATCAGCGGAACCAATTCGCACGAGTGCTCTATAAAGCTTGGCTTCGGCGCGGACTCTCGCCTCTTTGGTAAGTCTGGCATCTTTCAGTGCCTCCTCTGCCCTGGCTTTTGCTGATCGCGCACGTTCCACATCTATCTCATCGCTCCACAGCCAGTTTGTCGGAAGAATTCTGACTTCGCCTTCCATGACAGAGAGCATACCACCTATGCAGGCAGCCTTTCTCTCTTTGCCATCTGCGAAGGTTACATGGGCGGTTCCCATACCTATTCCCGTACAGTAGTTGGTATGGCGAGCTAAAATCTCAACATCACCATCAACAGTACGAAGCAAAACCTTCTCGACTTCGCCCTCATATTCCAATCCATCTATGGATACGATCTCTAAATGATAAGTAGCCATATTGTTAAACCCTCATCTCTAGTATATTTAACTATTCTTCTTAGCCTTCTCGAACACTTCATCAATTGTTCCAACAAGCAGGAATGCTGACTCAGGAAGATCATCACACTCACCGTTAAGAATCATTTTAAATCCGCGGATGGTTTCCTTCAGAGGAACGTATTTGCCCGGAAGTCCTGTGAACTGCTCAGCAACTGAGAAGCTCTGTGACAGGAAGTTCTGAACCTTACGAGCTCTGAAAACTGTCTGCTTATCTTCATCGGAAAGCTCATCCATACCCATGATAGCGATGATATCCTGCAATTCACGATATCTCTGAAGCACCTGCTGTACTCCCTTAGCAACTTCGTAGTGTTCCTTACCAACTACGTCAGGTGAAAGGATACGGCTGGTGGAATCCAGAGGATCAACTGCCGGATAAATACCCTTTGATGCAATATCACGAGAAAGAACGGTGGTTGCATCCAAGTGTGTGAATGTCGTTGCAGGTGCAGGGTCAGTCAAGTCATCGGCAGGCACATATACAGCCTGAACTGATGTGATTGAGCCCTTCTTTGTTGATGTGATACGCTCCTGCAGCGCACCCATCTCTGTAGCCAGTGTAGGCTGATAACCAACGGCTGAAGGCATACGTCCAAGCAGCGCGGAAACCTCAGAACCGGCCTGTGTGAAACGGAAGATGTTATCGATGAAAAGAAGCACGTCCTGATTCTTAACATCACGATAATATTCAGCCATTGTAAGTCCGGAAAGAGCAACTCTCATACGTGCTCCCGGGGGCTCGTTCATCTGTCCGTAAACAAGTGCAGTTTTGTTAATAACTCCACTTTCTTTCATTTCTCCGTAAAGGTCATTACCTTCACGGGTACGCTCTCCAACACCGGTGAATACTGAGATACCACCATGTGCCTTCGCAACGTTATTGATAAGCTCCATGATAAGGACGGTTTTACCAACTCCCGCACCACCGAACAAACCAATCTTACCACCCTTAGCATAAGGGCAGATAAGGTCAACTACCTTAATTCCTGTCTCAAAAATCTCAGTAGCAGGAACCTGATCTTCAAATGAAGGAGCCGGTCTGTGAATAGGCCATCTCTCCTGTGTTGTGGGAGCAGGCTGATTATCAACGGGCTCACCAAGAAGATTGAAAATTCGTCCAAGGCACTCGTCACCTACCGGAACTGAGATGGGAGCAGCTGTATCTACTGCATCGATTCCACGAACAAGTCCATCCGTGGAGCTCATTGCAATACAACGAACTACATCATCACCAATCTGCTGTGCTACCTCGGCTACAAGAGTGGAATCACCATTCTTGATCTCAATAGCACTATGCAGATCCGGCAGCTCACCCTCGCCAAAACGAATGTCAAGGACAGGTCCTGTTACCTGTATTACCTTTCCAACATGTTTTTCACTCATCGTGAGTACTCCTTTTTCCTCTCATCCCCTGGCTGAAATATCACCTCCTGTAACAGCAGGACCGATCAGCCATGGGAATCGGTTTTTTATTACGGTTCTTCTGCACCGGCAACAATCTCTGTGATTTCCTGAGTAATGCTTGCCTGACGTGCCCTGTTATAATACAGACTTAATGTTTCAATCATTTCTTCTGCGTTGTCGGTAGCTGCTTCCATCGCAGTTCTTCTCGCTGCAAGTTCACTCGCAACAGAGATATTGATACTCGTGTAAAGCACTCCCGCCAAATACTCCGGTACAATTGCATTAAATACAGTCTCACTGTCCGGCTCATACAGAATAAGCGATTTTGACTTTTTAGCCGAGCCACCTTCATCTGCCAGATCTGACAACGGCAGGATGGGACTTGCCTTAGGAACCTGTGACATCATTGATACGAAGTCCGTATAGCACAGGAAAATATGTCCGAATTTACCTTCTTTATAAGCTTCACACAGAATCTTTGCTACAGAGAAGCACTCTGAAATAGTTACCTTGGCAACTTCTGCAAATTCCTCTGTGAAAATCGGAACATTTCTGTGTTTGAAATATTCAACGGATTTCTTTCCTATCGGAAATACTTCAATATCACGTCCCTTTGTTTCGCTTTCCATGAACTTGAACAGGTTGGAGTTATATCCTCCCGCAAGTCCTCTGTCACCGGCGATTACAACATATAACCACTTATCATTTTTTCCTGTCTTCGTATAAGGTGACTGGAAATCGTGGTTCCCATTTGCGATATCCTGCAGTGTATCCAGAAGTGTTCCGAGATAAGGCTTGGAATTGTCTGCTTTCTCCTTGGCCTTTCTCAGCTTACTTGCTGCAACCAGCTGCATCGCTTTTGTAATCTGCATGGTACTCTGTACGCTTTTTATCCGGAGCTTCACAGCTTTCATATTAGCAGCCATGCGTTATCCTCCGTTATCACTTTTTACCGGCAAGAAACTTCTCGGTAAATGCCTTAAGTACATTCTTCATCTTCTCTTCGGTTTCAGCCTCGAGTTTTCCTGTCTCGCGTATTGTCTTCATAACATCGCTTCCATCAGGATTGGTATCAAGGAACTCGAAAAGACCAGCTTCATACTCCGCAATATCTGTAACTGCAACATCTGTCAGTACATTGTTGATAACTGCGTAAAGGATGGCAACCTGCTTCTCAACAGCAACCGGTGAGCTCTTATCCTGTTTCAGAACTTCCACAATTCTTTCACCCTGTGCAAGACGACTCTTGGTGTCTTCATCAAGATCTGAACCGAACTGTGCGAAACTCTGCAGCTCACGGTACTGTGAATAAATCAGCTTAAGTGTACCTGCAACCTTCTTCATGGCCTTAATCTGCGCGTTACCACCTACTCGGGATACTGAGATACCGGGGTTAACCGCAGGCATGATACCTGAGTGGAAAAGCTCGGTCTCAAGGAATATCTGTCCATCAGTGATGGAGATAACGTTTGTAGGAATATACGCAGATACGTCACCTGCCTGTGTCTCGATGATAGGTAGAGCAGTAAGTGAACCGCCGCCATTTTCATCGGAGAGCTTAGCAGCTCTCTCAAGAAGTCTTGAATGCAGGTAGAATACGTCACCGGGATATGCCTCACGTCCCGGAGGTCTGCGGATAAGCAGTGAAAGTGCACGATAAGCAACAGCGTGCTTGGACAGGTCATCATAGATAACCAGTACGTGCTTACCCTTGTTCATGAAATACTCACCCATGGTGCAGCCTGTGTAAGGTGCAATGTACTGCAGCGGGCTGGGCTCTGAAGCCGTAGCTGCTACAACTATGGAGTACTCCATAGCTCCTGCGTTCTGCAGTTCTGCCACAAGTGATGTAACCGTAGATCTCTTCTGACCTATTGCGACATAGATACAGATTACATCCTTACCCTTCTGGTTGATGATCGTATCAATAGCAATAGTGGTCTTACCTGTCTGACGGTCACCGATGATCAGCTCACGCTGTCCACGTCCGATGGGGATCATGGAGTCGATAGCCTTGATGCCTGTCTGAAGAGGCTCTTTAACGGGCTGTCTCTCGATAATACCCGGTGCCTTAATCTCAACAGGTCTGAAATCATTTGATTCGATAGGACCGGCGCCATCAATGGGCTGTCCGATAGCATTTACTACACGTCCTATCATTGCATCGCCTACCGGAACGGAAACAACGCGTCCGGTACGCTTAACGGTCTGTCCTTCGCTGATACCAACATCTTCTCCGAACAGAACCGCGGATACTACTGTCTCTTCGAGGTTCTGAGCCATTCCGAATGTGCCGTTTTCGAACTCAAGTAGTTCTCCAGACATACAATTCAAAAGTCCGCTAACTCTGGAAATACCATCACCAACGGTAAGAACTGTACCGGTCTCATTCTGAATGATCGCATTTTGATAGTTTTTGATCTGGCTTCGAATCACCTCGGATATTTTTTCTGGTTTTAATTCCATTCTAAAAGCCTCCGTGGGTTTTATTCTTTCTTATAGGACTGTCTCGTCAACCTTCTTGCGGAGTTCATCAAGGCGCCCCTGAACTGTTCCGTCATAGAGCTTACCTTCTATCTCCACTCTGATACCTCCGAGTACAGCTCCATCGGTTTTTTGAGTTAGAAGAATCTTTTTACCGCTTATGGATTCAAGCTTTGCTTTAAGTGCGCTTACCTGCGACTCATTAAGTGCTATAGCACTTGTCACAACTGCTTCTGCAATGCCGTGATCCTTGTTATAGCTGCTCCTGAACCTTTTTTCACACGCTGAAAACTGTCTAAGAATTCCTCTTTCAATAAGAATTTTTATAAAATTCAGCAGGTAAGGTTGGAGCTGTCCGTCAAATGCTTCATCTACAAGCTTTAATCTCTCTTTTCTCGGTATAGAAGGTTCCGATAAAAGAGTGATATAATCCGGATTCTCCTTAAATATCTCCTTGACCGATTCCATCTGACTTAAGATATCATCCGTAAGGTTTTCCGAAAGCGCCAGATCATACAGACTTTGTCCGTATAAATCTCCAGCCTTGGTCATGACGCCTCCCCTACATTGTTAATGAATTCATCAATAAGTTTCTTATGATCGTTCTCGTTGATTTCCTTCTCCACGACTTTTCCTGCAATATCCATAGCAAGACCGCCGATGGTGTCCTTAGCCTCATTAATGGCCTTCTTCTTTTCCTGCTCGATGTCAGCTTCTGCTCTCTCCATAATGCCCTTAGCCTGCTGCTCGGCTTCCTTGACAATAGTGTCTGCCTTGCCCTGGGCTTCCTTAGTAGCATTGGCAACGATTTCTGCTGCCTCTGCCTGAGCTGAAGATAAGCTGGTCTCATATTCCTTCTTCATTGAATCAGCTTTTTCTTTGGCTTCTCTTGCTCCCTTGATCTCGTTCTCGGTGAGCTGCCTTCTCTTTTCAATAACCTCATTTATAGGCTTGAAAAGGAATTTCTTGATAAGCCACATCTGAATGAAGAGGTTTAAAATCTGAGCTATGAAATTCCACGGAACGATTGTAACTAGATCCTGTGTGCCCATTCGTGTACCTCCATTATTTCTACTTTGGGGCTTTGTACTGCTTGAACAATTAGTTCAGGTAGTTCATGAATGTGCCCGGTGCAACGAAGATAAGCAGAAGACCTGTAACGAAACCGTAGATACCTGTTGTCTCTGCGATAGCACAACCAAGAAGCATGGTACTTGTTACGTCGCCCTTACACTCAGGCTGACGTCCGATTGCCTCGAGGGCCTTAGAAACGGCATTTCCTTCACCAATACCGGGGCCGATACCGGCGATCAGTGCACATCCTGCACCGATACCGCATCCTGCAAGTGCAATACCTTTTGCTAAAATCTGAAAATCGCTCATGTTGAAATCCTCCTAGATTTTTATATGATTTTTTACTTATTTAATTTTTTATCCCTCAGCTGCATTAGCGATATACATTATCGTCAGCATTGAGAAAATGAACGCCTGCATACATCCTGTAAACCAGTCAAAATATACGCCCAGAATAGCCGGGAGTCCGACACTAAGTATCGGAATATTTGAAAGAACATCGCCCACAACGCCGGGAATAAGTCCGAATAATGCAGAAGACGCTATGGCTAGAGCTGCATAGATAAGACCGTCAATAACAATACCTGAGAGAATGTTACCAAAGTGACGGCAAGCCATACTTACGGGCGTTGCCAGCTCAGAAAGAATATTGAACGGTGTCATTACAGCTATAGGAGTCGTAAATCCTTTCAAATATCCAAGGAATCCTCCAGCTTTGATTTTGCATGCAGTGATGATCACAAATACGACAATTGCCCATGCCGCTTCTGTGGACAGATCGGCTGTAGGACTTCGCAGTCCCACAAGGCATATAAGGTTCGATACTATACTTGTTGCAAATATTGTAGATACAAGCGGAATAAGCCAGTCAAACTTGGTCCCGCCGGTATTGCTTCGAACCAGATTGTGTGCCGCTTCAACAATCATCTCCGCAACCGCCTGGCGCTTTGAAATATTCTCGACCTGAAGGTTTCTCGTCAGGAAGATACACAGCAGCGTAATTATCGCCATTACAATCCAGCTTACCACCAGGGTTTCATTGATATTGAAATCGCCCAGAACCGGTATGCCGGTGTGAATGGTGTAGTAGATCTTACTGCCGGTTACTTCAAAGTTCATACTTTATTTTCACCTTCCTTTCCTCGCAGTTAAAATCCCGCGAATTTTTATTAAAATACTCGGAATAAAAAGAGGAACCACACCGGTTACAAGATTTATAGCCGGTACGAATATGGAAAGAATCACCCACAAAAGCTGCATCATTGTGCGGTAGCGCAAACTTACAGCCATAGTGCTTCTCGCCTTGTCTGTCTCCTCTTCATTCATCCCTGTAATCTTCTGTACTGTGAGTCCCATCCAGAAGAAGTTACCCACTGCAACGATAGTTCCACCTATCGCTCCCAAGAAGACTGTATAATCAAAAGGTACCTTGTAGCCAAAAGGTGCATTTTCCGGTACCACTTGATGCAAAAGAAAAAATAAAACCAAAACCAAAAGACTAGCAGCTGCTGTCCCCACAGCAATGAAGGTAGTCTCTTTTTTTACTGCATCCTGAACCACCATAAACTTTTTTCTCCGTTCCCACCATCCGTCAAATATGCTTGCTGAAATTCACTTCTTTTTCGGATCGCTTTTTCTTTTCGTTCTTCTTATCCACTTCCAGATATACCTTATAGGCTGTCATGGCTGAACCTCCCAGTCCAAAGAAGAATCCCAAAATATAAACCCATCCGCCAACTCCTAGTTTAGTCGTCAGCATATAGCACACAAAAATACAGATAAGCAGCGGTGTCACAAGTGACAATCCAAGCTGACCTACCATAGCAAATTGCGTCATAAGTTTTGAAAAATCAGTTGTTTTCTTGATCATCTACGTCTTTTTCATGAAAATTTTGAATTTTGATTGATTATATGCCGCATCGATAGCCCATTTCTGAATAATTTCAAAAAAGTCCGAAATACCGCAACATATATTTCAATAATACAAGTATTTTTCAGAAAAAACAATTCTTACAAGTCGATTTTACAAACATTTAACAAAAAGCCAAGAATGCTTTTACAAGCAATTCTTGGCTTTTTAACTGATTATATAACCTGTATACGATTTTTATTCTTCTACAACTGTTTTGATGTGAAGCTCTTCAAGCTGCTTCTCTGTTACTTCTCCGGGAGCACCCATCATGATATCCTGAGCATTCTTGTTCATAGGGAACGGAATGATCTCTCTGATGGAACTTTCTCCTGCAAGAAGCATTATCATACGGTCTACGCCGGGTGCGATACCTGCGTGCGGCGGTGCACCATAGCAGAATGCATTGTACATAGCAGGGAACTTAGCTTTAACGTCCTCTTCACCAAGGCGAACCATCTCGAATGCCTTGATCATGATCTCAGGATCATGGTTACGTACAGCACCTGATGAAAGCTCAACGCCGTTACATACAAGGTCATACTGATCAGCCATGATGTCAAGAGGATCAATCTCGCCTCTCTCTGCCTTGAGCAGTGTCTCCATTCCGCCTGAAGGCATTGAGAAAGGATTGTGACAGAATTCAAGCTCGCCTGACTCCTCACCGATTTCGTACATGGGGAAGTCTACTATCCAGCAGAATGCATACTGTTCTTTATCCATATGTCCGGGAACAGCCGCACCAAAGGTTTTAACTACAACACCTGCTGTCTTCTGAGCCTGTCCAAGCTTACCTGAGCTAATAACAACAAGGTCACCGCTCTTAAGTCCGAGGCTTGAAATAACTTCATCCTTCTTATCCTGAACAAATTTTGCGATACCGCCGACAATCTCGCCATTCTCATCAAGTCTGAACCAATAGGGCTTAGCACCTGCCTGAACCTCTACATCAGCGATTGTCTTATCAATAAACTTACGACTCTCCTTGAAATCAGAGATAACAACTGCCTTGATTCTAACATCTGTATCGCTTCCATCCTCTGCCTTGGTTGCAAAAGGTCCGAATCCGCAATCCTTAAGAACCTCTGTTGCATCCTGAACAGTAAGATCAATTCTAAGATCCGGCTTATCTGATCCGTATTTTTCCATCGCTTCTCTATAAGGAATGCGAGCAAACGGAGCGCTTGATGCTCTGTCATATAAGCCATATTTAGCAAAGATTGGAGGAAGAACATCCTCACAAATCTCAAATACATCCTCCTGAGATGCAAATGCCATCTCCATATCAAGCTGGTAGAATTCTCCCGGGCTTCTGTCACCTCTTGCATCCTCATCTCTGAAGCAGGGTGCAATCTGGAAATAGCGGTCAATTCCTGAAGTCATAAGCAGCTGCTTGAACTGCTGAGGAGCCTGCGGAAGCGCATAGAACTTTCCGGGATGCTTTCTTGCAGGAACAAGGTAATCTCTTGCACCTTCAGGAGAAGACACAGTAAGAATAGGTGTTGTGATCTCCATAAAGTCATGCTCTATCATTGACTTTCTAAGTGCTGCAATTACATTGCTTCTAAGAATGATATTTTTCTTAACCTCAGGATTTCTAAGATCAAGATAGCGATATTTCAGACGAGCGGTTTCATCAGCCTCGCGGCTTCTGTTAATCTCAAAAGGAAGCTCGTTGTATCTGCAACGGCCAAGAACCTCTATTTTCTCAGGTACTACTTCAATGTCTCCGGTAGGGAGCTTCGGGTTCTTTGAACTTCTCTCTCTAACTGTTCCCTCAACGGAAATAGTTGATTCCTTGTTAATACCCTTAACAACCTTCATCATATCCTCAGTTTCAATGACGATTTGGGTTGTTCCGTAAAAATCTCTCAAAACAACAAAGCCAAGCTCTGATCCTACCTCACGCAGGTTTTCAAGCCAGCCCACAAGCTTAACCTTACTGCCCACGTTCCCGATTCTGAGCTCACCACATGTATGTGTACGTGACTGCATTTTTAAATTCTCCTTAAAATAAATCCAAATCTTTTCTATTTTAATAGGTAATTCCTACGCATTAAAACATCAGAAACCATTTTAGCACAATTAACCGGACTTTGTTATAAAATCTTGTCTCATGACTAAAACATTCATCCCATTCCTTCAGTTTCATAGGCTAGATCGTATCTTTCATTCCCTTCCATCTTGTTCCACTGAGCAATAATTCTTTCTATCGGCACATTTCCTTCCCCTTCTGCTATGTCCGTAAGGATTAAAATCGCCTGATTATTACCGTTTAAGGCAACTACATCATTACTTCTTAAATTCACACTGAGGAGCTCCACAAAGCTGTCCATTACGCCCTTTTCAATATCTCCTCCGTCCTTTCTCGTAAGAACAAACTGCACAATCCAAATATTTACGATGGTTCTCTTTGCCATTCTGGCAAACAGCCTGTAAACCATCTGCAGCTTGTCAAAATCCACCAGGTAAGCACCCTTGTGAACTCCGCCTCTCTCTTCCAATAGCATTTTTATTCCGGCCACGCCGTTTGCATTTACTTCATCCACTGAATAATAACCTACTGTTTTATACATAAAGTAACCATGCTTACCGTTCTGCTTCACGTTATATAACGCCTTATCTGCCTTTCGGAAAAGGTCATAATAGTCCTCACCCTCATCTGCCGTAGCCACAGCTCCAACCGATACTCCAAGAGGGATTGAACTGTCTTTTCCCATGAGTTCTTCACACACCTTTCCAATCTGCTCATTCAGGTATTTCGCTTTTTCGGCTACTGCGCTCTCCTCAGATGTTCCCAATATAAATGTCAGGAATTCATCTCCGCCTATTCTCCCCACAAAATCATCTTCTCTCAGACAATTTCGAATCAGCTCCGCAAATCTTATCAATACCTTATCGCCCATCTCATGTCCGTAAACATCATTAACAAGCTTGAAGTTATCAAGGTCTATCATCATCAGTATTCCTTCATGCTCCTTGCAGGCAGCTGATAAAAACTGTTCCGTATAGGTCTTGTTCCAGAATTTAGTCATGGGATCTATCTTTGCTTCCTTTTGCAGTCTTTCTACATTGGTTAAGCCGCTCCTGATCTGTCCTATAAGCCATACGATAAAGAGCACAAAAAGTACGCAGACCGCAAAGAGGTACACTTTAAAATATAATCTTTCAAATATCTGTGATTCTTTCTTTATAGTGAATTTCTCATCACGCACAACGTATTTTCCGGCAGAATCATACACCTGAACATGTAAAACGTATTCTCCGAAGGGAAGATTCATGTAGCTTAAAGCCTGCATTTCTTTTTGTGTGCAGATAAGCCCCTCATCCTCGGCCCCTTCAAGAAAAATGTGCAGCATCGGATTTGAAAGTGTAAAATTCAGAATTGCTATGTCAAAGGTTATTCTTCCGGAGGTTGCAGGAATTATATATTCACCTTTAGCATTTGGCTTTATTGATTCATTGTTGGCTGTAAGGTTACTTATTCTTATTGCATAATCCCTGTCTACAAAATTTTCATCTCCAACAGCAATTCTTCTTACACCATCTGCGCAGCATAAATACAGATATTTACTGTCAAATGCATTCTTGGAATTGGAAGTAAGCGATGAACTCAGCCCCCTGGCTTTATTTAACAGCGAATAATTATAGTCCTCTGTATTGTCAATAAGGTCATCTCTATTAACTATGAAAATTCCGGCACTTGAACTAATCCACGCATATCCGTCATCCGTAAATAAAACATCGTAGCAGTTGTTGTATGGAAAATGTGTCAGTTTTCTTACCTGACCGTCCTTATAGTGATATAGAGCGTTACTTGTAACATATACGTACTCACCTTCTCCACACTGCACTATTTTCAGGATTACAAGACTTTCCATGCCGTCGTTCTTGCCATATCTGTATAATATCTTTCCATCAGAAACTATTACTATGCCATCTCCGTCAGTTCCGCACAGTAAATCACCCTCGGCAATTTCGCACATGCTGAGAACCTGCGTAGTAAGACCTTCTTTTTCTCCGACAGTCTTAATAACCCGGCCGTCTCTTATATAATTCAGGCCTGTAGTTGTAGCAGCTACTATCGTCCCATCAGACAGTTCCAGCGTTGAACGAAATCTTCCACCCTCAGTCATTTTATTTCTGCTGTTAAACGTATCTATCGTTCCATCAGCCCTTATCTCTATCAGTCCGCTTTTCCCATAGGTGCTTATCCAGATATTACCTTTAGAATCCTCCATAATATCCCGGATCCTGACCCCTTTCAGATAGTCAGAATTGTTTATTGGTACTGAATAATATGTTTTCAGGTCAATTGTCAGAAGTCCGTTGTTTGTGCCCACGTACAAGAGACCATCCTTTATCATGGTTACATTAACTACATCTTTGTCTACCTTGGCTCTGGCAAATACATCCATGAAAGGATTCCATGAATACCTTACTATTCCCTGTTTATTGGAAGCAAACCAGACGTTCCCCTGATAATCGATAATGATACCACCCACAGCACTGTTAAACTCAGTTGTGGACATATCTGTATATTTACCTTCTCTTGTCAGGAATCCAATCCCTGTCTCCATTCCGCAAAAATATCCGTTATTCTGTTCTGAGAAATACAATTTATTAAAGTATTCTCCGTTCGGAACAACATATTTTTTCCCAAAGACAATTCTCTTTCCCTCAAGCTTTGCATATACTGCATAATTGGAAGTGGTTCCCACAAGGAATTCGTCATGATACCCCGCTGCCACTGCACCAAAAGTTACATTCTCGTCCTCAAGTTCTGTTTTATTTACATACTCTCCATTATTCATGAAGAATAATTCACCTGCGGTAGTCACGCCTGCAACCAGATTTTCATCATCACATGTGAGAGACCTTACACCGTTTAATTCTCCCTCTTCAACTATTGTCAGAGAGGAATCCTTGTGAATAATACAAAGCTTCGTAGCTGTGCCTACATAGACATTGCCTTCCTTGTCGTCGCAGATAGATCTTATTGAATCAGAAGGCATTCCTTCTTTTATGGAATAAAAAACAATCTTATTATCTTTAGGAGAGTAACAGGCTATTCCGCTGTCATTTGTTCCAATCCACAGCCTTCCCTTCCTATCTGAGAACAGTTGCATGACATTGCTGATCCTATCATCAAGATCAGCTTCCTCGAATTTGTAACCATCACATTTGTAGAGACCTGCATATGTTCCGGCCCAGATATATCCATCCTTTGTCTGAGCTATATCATTTATCTCCATGGTGGCAAGTCCGTCATCAGTATCATAGCTGACTGCTGCATATTCCGAAGCCATGTCTATAGCTTTCGCATCAAGCGACGCCATAAAGAACAGCGCCGGGCAAACAAACCACAGCATCAGCTTTTTTGTCTTTCTTTTTTTTCTTCTGTCAGTGAAAAAATGATAAACATAGATTATCCTTGCCGCGATAATAACACTTAAGGCTTTATCAGGGATATCAACAAACATCTCCCCCAGAAACGAATATACAACCGGAACATTGACATATCTGGAAATCATGTCTATAAGCCCGTCTCCCCATATATTCCCTGATCTTCCGTTATAAAAAATAATATTTAACGGGGTGGACAAAATAACTGCAACCAATCCTGCAAAGACAGCAGTCGAAATGACTCTGAACATATTGTGTCTTCCCACTTTAGGGTAAAAAATCCCCACAGAACCACCTATGCCTACAGAAACGATACTATAGGACAAATTGGCAATATTCATATTGTCAAAAATGCCAAGAATTATGTTTGTGAAAACACCACTGACAGCACCACCCACGGGTCCCAGAACAATCGCACAGAGAATAGTGCCTACCGCATCCAGCCAAAAAGGAAGCTGCAACACGTAAGCTATTCTTCTGCCTATAAGATTTATAAAAATGCAAACAACTACCAATATGCAGGTTTGCAATTTTTTATTTTTCATCAAATCCCCTCTAGGTCCTAATGCGGATCACTTTTCCGTCATCACAGCAATTGCCTAATATACAGTATCACACATTAATTCTATCACCGGCCATGAGGGTACTCAATTAATCATATGTCAAGAAACCATAAAGAAATTATAAATTTATCGAACATTTTTAGAGACAAACAGCCCCCACCAAAGGAATAGTTACAACCGATAACAGCGTAGTAAGTGCCACTCCCCTTGACGCAGTTTCTTCGTCTCCGCCATAATACTGCGCCAGCATCGCCGTCATACTTCCAACTGGTGTCGCGATCATAACAAAGCATACTCCCAGAAGAATTGGATCTTTTATAAAGATTTTTAGGATAAAGACACCGATTACAGGAATCACCAGAAGCTTCAATGCAGCAAACAACAGCAGCTTAAAATCAGACATAAGGTCTTTAATTTTCATCCCACCAAGGGCATATCCAATAACCATCATGCTCATTGGCACAGTCAGACCGCTTATACTCGTAACAACATCTTCTATGGGCTTTGCCACATGAATACGGCCCAGATAGAATATTATAGAAATAAATACAGATATAACTCCGACATTTATAATATTCTTCCACGAAAAGCTTCCACTATCTTCCTCGTTGGCGCCGTTTTTCATAGCACTGACTCCATATGTGTAAATCAGCAGATTGAAGGGAAACTGGAAAAAAGCCGCATACAGAAGCCCTACGCTTCCATAAGTAGCTGATACAATAGGAAATCCCATAAATCCTATATTTGAAAAAATGGTCATTACCCTATAAGTTCCATAGTATTTCTTCTTAATCTTCAATATATATGGAAGAACCACCGCAATCAATATAAGCCCCCAATATATGAAAAACGCTGCCAAAATGCATGCCAAAAGCTGTTTATTCGAAACCACCTCATCTTTATTTATTCCCGCGGATATTATAAAAGCAGGACTGGCAATATTTACCACAATTCCTGACATACCTTTACTGACAGCATCATTCATAAGACCGGTTTTTCTGCATATAATTCCTATAGCCATCAATATGAAAAGTACAAACATTTGCTCTATCAAAAACATTTTTCTTCCCCATAAAGCCTTTTTTATTTCTAACTAAACATAGCACATACAATTACTAAACTATATCATTTTTTCCTGTATTTTTTGTAAATATGCGGCACCCTTTCAGCCACTATTCTCCATATGTAATCTTTATGATAAGCCCATGGACTTTTCATTTATTGTCATATTGCATATAATTATTGCTTTTTATCGTATTTTTTTATGCAACTTATTGACATTATTAAACTGAAATCGTACGATGAAACATATTTTATACAATTCAACAGTTGATTGTTGTAATGATTTTGGGAGGAAATGTATGGTTTATTATGTAGATGCCAATGCTTTTCGCAATGGCGATGGAAGCGAAAATGCTCCCTTTAAACAGATTAATGCTGCAGCAAAAATCGCAAAGCCCGGTGATGAAGTAATAGTTAAGGCCGGAATCTATCGTGAACGTGTAGTTCCTCAAAATGCCGGAGAGGAATCTGCAAGAATCACATATCGTTCAGAAGAGCCTTTAGGCGCCGTTATTACAGGTGCCGAACTCATCACAGATTGGAAAAAGGAAAAAGGCGGAATATACAGCACACGTGTCAATAACTCTATATTTGGAGATTTCAATCCTTATGTAGAAAGAGTTTTCGGTGACTGGTATTTTTCACCCAAGATCCGTCACACAGGTGCAGTTTTCATTAATGATCTCATGATGTATGAAACTGATTCACTTGCTGAATTAAAGGCCGGTAAACCCGATCCCTTTGCATGGCATCCCGAAGAAGCAAAGTACCTCTGGTACACTGAGCAGGATGGCGATGAAACTGTTATTTATGCCAATTTCCAAAAGCTTGATCCCACCAAGGAAAAGGTCGAGATCAGTGTGAGAAGAAACTGCTTCATGCCTGACGAAAACGGCATCAATTATATTACAGTAAGCGGATTTGCAATAAATAAAGCCGCTACAACATGGGCTCCGCCCGCAGCATATCAGGACGGAATGATCGGGCCTCACTGGAGTAAAGGCTGGATAATCGAGGATTGCGAGATCAGCAACAGCAAATGCTGTGGTATCTCACTCGGAAAATATCTTGACCCTGAAAATGATATGTACTTTACAAAACATCATGTAAAGAGCCCTACACAGATGGAGCGCGACGCAGTTTGCCGCGGTCAGTATCATGGATGGCTTAAGGAGAACATAGGCCATCACATAGTAAGACGATGTAACATTCATCACTGTGAACAGACCGGTATTGTAGGTCGTATGGGCGGTGTATTCTCTACAATTGAGGATTGCCATATCCATCACGTATGTAATTCACAGCAGCTTGGCGGCGCTGAAACAGCGGGAATCAAACTCCATGCAGCAATTGATGTTACCATCAGAAGGAATCATATCCACGACTGCATCCAGGGTGTCTGGCTTGACTGGCAGGCTCAGGGTGCGAGAATCTCTCAGAACCTTATGCATGATAACTGCAGACCTGAAGGAATAGAGCAGGCTCCCGGCGCAATGTTTAACACAGATGTATTTATCGAAGTTGGCCACGGACCTACTCTAATTGATAATAACCTTCTGCTCTCACCCGTATCAATTACCATCCCCAGCGAGGGTATTGCTGTTGTTCACAACCTTGTGCTTGGAAGCTTCAGCCTTATCAACTCAGGTGTTGACAGCATCGTAAATGACCAGAGAGAGCCTCGTTATACTCCTTACCACATCCGTCATCGCACCGAAGTAGCCGGCTTCATGACCATCCTTCATGGTGATGACAGAGTATACAACAACATCTTTGTACAACAGTATAAAGTAACCGATAAGAAAAAGACTCCTCAGGATTCAGATTATCAGGTAGTCGGAACTGCGCCTTTTGATATCTTCCCTACCTATGAGGATTGGGCTGATCAATTCGACTTTGAAAAACATCCCGATATGGGCGGCCTGGCAAAAGCACACTTTGGACACCTTCCTGTATGGATTGACGGAAACGCTTACTTTGACGGAGCTACCGTCTACAAGAAGGAAAAGAACAAACTTGTTGATAAAAAATCCAAAGTATCTGTTACTGTTACTGAGAAAAAGGGCAGCTGGTTTATTAAGACCGACCTGTTTGACAAGCTTGGTGACTTTACCTGCAATATCATGACAACTGAGGCTTTAGGAAAAGCTTTTCAGCCCGAACAGTACTATGAGAATCCTGATGGAACTCCCATAACATTTGATGAGGACTACTTCGGAACACACAGAGATCCATCAGCTATCCCCGGACCTTTTGCATCCGTAGCAGGTGGAAAAGAAATTAAAGTGTTTTGCTAAACTAACAAGCTACACCTTATAGCATTAAACTTTAATTCTTCACTACAAAATAATTATGTTTACAGCCCTGCGCAGCTTTTCTTAGCAGGGCTGTTTTTGTTTGCATTTGGTCCCGGAAGTTTTCTCACTTATTCTATTAAATTGTGCCTTTTTCTTTCAAAATGTGCTACACTATTGTAGGTTCCAAAAGTTTCTTAAAACAATTTATGTTTTTTACTGACTTCCGGAACAATCATATCTTAGAATCCCGCATATCGGGAAATCTCCAAATGAAAGGTGGTGGTTTTATGAAGAAGATTACACATGCTAGTAGCGATAATCCTCTGCCTCGAAGTACAAACTTTATAAAAACCTACACCGAAAGGAGATTCCCATGGAAGAAAATACAATCATGGACGTAATCCATGAACTCCTTGAGAGCAAGCAGTATACCAAACTCCGCCAGACATTTGCGGAGATGAATACTGCAGATATCGCTGCTATCATGGACGACATGGAGAACGAAGACTCATTAAAAATGTTCCGTATCCTGCCAAAGGATATGGCTGCTGACGTATTCGCAAATCTTGAACTGGAAGATCAGCAGTATATTATTCAGTCGCTGTCTGACAAGGAAGCGGGTAATATTATCGATAATCTGATGGCCGATGATGCTACAGACCTGTTAGAGGAGATGCCTGCAAGTATCGTAAAAAAGATTCTTGCGAATGCCAGACCTGATACCAGAGCTGATATAAATCATCTGCTTAGATACCCTGAAGACTCTGCCGGATCAATAATGACGGTGGAGTATGTTGATCTGAAAGAATATATGACTGTTTCTCAGGCCATAGCCCGAATCCAGAAGATAGGACTGGATTCCGAAACAGTAAATACCTGTTATGTAGTTACAAACCAGCGTATATTGGTGGGCACCGTAGCTCTTCGCTACCTTCTTATCAAGGATGGCGATGAGAAGATCGGTGACATAATGAATACTCACGTCATAAGCATCAACACTATGACTGACCAGGAAGAAGCCGCCAATATGTTCAAAAAGTACGACTTCACCGTCATGCCTGTGGTTGATAATGAAAACCGAATGATCGGTATTATCACCATCGATGATGTAGTCGACATCATTGAAGAAGAGGCTACAGAGGATATCGAGAAGATGGCTGCTATCATCCCTTCCGATAAGCCATATTCCCGTATAGGTATTCTTGATACTTACAAGAACAGAATGCCCTGGCTGCTATTCCTCATGATAAGTGCCACCTTTACCGGTGCCATTATTACAAGGTTTGAGGATGCCCTGTCAGCTTATGTAGTGCTTACAGCCTACATCCCGATGCTGATGGATACCGGCGGTAATGCCGGATCTCAGGCAAGTGTTTCCGTCATTCGTGGTTTGTCACTTGGTGAAATCGAGTTTCCCGAGATTTTTAAGGTTTGGTGGAAAGAAGTCCGGGTAGCAGTTCTCTGTGGACTTACACTTTCACTTGCAAACTTCATCAAGCTTTTGCTTATAGATCGTTTACAGATCTCTGTTGCTGCTGTAGTATGCCTGACACTCTTCCTTGTAGTTATTATTGCAAAGAGTATCGGATGCCTGCTTCCTATGTGCGCAGACCGACTTGGTTTTGACCCTGCCGTAATGGCATCGCCTATGATAACAACAATCGTAGATGCGATATCACTGCTGGCATACTTCACAATTGCATCTCAACTGCTTCATTTAGCAGTCTAAAAAAGGAGCTATCGCATTAGTCTAATGCGACAGCTCCATTATTTTTGTAAAGAATTACATTCTCTCGTGGCAAGTTCTGTTTATTACATCCATCTGCTGCTCTCTTGTAAGATCAATGAACTTAACAGCATATCCTGATACGCGGATTGTGAAGTTAGCATACTCAGGCTTTTCAGGATGCTCCATAGCGTCCTTAAGCTTTTCAACGCCGAATACGTTGACGTTAAGGTGGTGTGCACCCTGATCAAAGTATCCATCCATTACATTTACAAGCTTATTTGCACGCTCTTCATCATCATGACCAAGTGCACCGGGATTGATGGTCTGTGTATTTGAGATACCATCAAGTGCATACTCGTAAGGAAGCTTAGCTACTGAGTTAAGTGAAGCAAGAAGTCCACTCTGCTCTGCACCATAAGCCGGGTTAGCACCGGGAGCAAAAGGAGCGAATGCAGGTCTTCCGTCAGGAAGAGCACCTGTAGCCTTACCATAAACAACGTTTGAAGTGATTGTAAGGATTGATGTTGTAGGCTCTGAATTTCTGTATGTGTGGTTCTTCTTAACCTTCTTAAGGAATGTCTTAAGAAGCCATACAGCGATCTCATCTGCTCTCTCGTCATCGTTACCATACTTAGGGAAGTCACCCTCGATCTTGTAGTCTACAACAAGACCTGACTCATCTCTTACTGTCTTAACCTTAGCGTACTTGATAGCACAAAGTGAATCTACAACGTGTGAGAAGCCTGCGATACCTGTAGCGAATGTACGGCGTACATCTGTATCAATAAGAGCCATCTCAGCTGCTTCGTAGTAATACTTGTCATGCATGTACTGGATAAGGTTGAGGATGTTTACATAGAGGCTTGCAAGCCAATCCATCATCTTATCATACTTAGCCATTACTTCATCATAATCAAGGTACTCTGATGTGATAGGTGCATACTCAGGACCTACCTGCATATGGTTACCCTGCTTATCAAGGAACTTCTCATCCTTACCACCGTTAATAGCGTAAAGAAGGCACTTAGCAAGGTTAGCTCTTGCTCCGAAGAACTGCATTTCTTTACCTGTCTGAGTAGCTGATACGCAGCAGCAGATGCTGTAATCATCACCCCATACAGGACGCATAACATCGTCATTCTCATACTGGATAGAAGATGTTGTAACTGAAATCTTAGCAGCGTACTTCTTAAAGTTCTTAGGAAGTCTTGATGAATAAAGAACTGTAAGGTTAGGCTCAGGTGAAGGTCCCATGTTCTCAAGTGTGTGAAGGAATCTGTAGTCGTTCTTTGTAACCATGTGACGGCCATCCATTCCAAGTCCACCTACCTCAAGGGTTGCCCATACCGGGTCACCTGAGAAGAGCTGATTGTAGCTGGGGATACGAGCGAACTTAACCATACGGCACTTCATTGTAAGGTGATCGATAAGCTCCTGAGCCTCAGACTCAGTAAGAGTACCCTCCTTAAGATCTCTCTCAATATAAATATCAAGGAATGTTGAAACACGTCCAACTGACATAGCAGCACCGTTCTGTGTCTTGATAGCTGCGAGGTATCCAAAGTATAACCACTGAACTGCTTCTCTTGCATTCTTAGCAGGCTGTGAAATATCAAAGCCATAAGCTGCAGCCATTTCCTTCATTCCGCGAAGAGCTCTCATCTGTTCAGCTATCTCTTCTCTCTGGCGGATAACATCATCAGTCATAACACCGCATCCGCAAAGTGAGAAATCTTCCTTCTTCTGCTCGATAAGGAAATCAATACCATAAAGAGCTACTCTACGATAGTCGCCTACAATACGGCCACGTCCGTATGTATCCGGAAGACCTGTAACGATATGGCTGTGACGAGCTGCCATCATCTCAGGTGTGTATGCATCGAAAACAGCCTGATTGTGAGTCTTGTGATACTCAGTGAAAATCTTGTGATACTTTTCATTTACCTTAAAGCCGTATGTCTCAGCAGCCTGCTCAGCCATTTTAATTCCGCCGTAAGGCATGAAAGCTCTCTTAAGAGGCTTATCTGTCTGAAGGCCAACAACAGTCTCAAGATCCTTCATAGACTCGTCAATGTAACCGGGGCCATAAGCTGTAAGACCTGAAACTACCTCTGTCTCACACTCAAGAACGCCACCATTCTCACGTTCCTTCTTCTGAAGTTCCTGAAGTTTGCCCCAGAGCTTGTCTGTAGCTTCTGTTGCATCTGCAAGGAAACTTTCATCTCCATCATACATGGTATAGTTGTTCTGAATGAAGTCTCTTAAATTAACTTCATCAGTCCACTTATTACCTTTAAAACCTCTCCATTCATTTCTCATAATTTATGCTCCTCTCTTGTGAAAAACGATACCACCCTCAGAAATTGCATCTATTATTCAAGTTGCCAAGGCAACGTTGCATGAAATAATTTGTGCGTCAAACCATAACCACTATATATTGTATATTGTAATACAAACACCACAATATGTATATTCATAGTTTGACACCCGATTGGTATTTTTACATATACTGCATTACTTTTCAACCTTAAACCGCGAAAAAAAGCCAAAGTTGATAACTTTTGTCAACTTTGGCAATAAATTAACGATTTTTATCTCTTTACTTGTAAACAATTATGTCACCCGGAAAATTATCCGGAATACAAAATTCTCACTGAGCACCAAGAATCCTTTTCGCATTCTCGATTCTGTCAGGTGTGGGTGCCTCCACTCCCTCCAGCTGATAAGGAATACCAAGCTCCTCCCACTTAAACTGTCCAAGAGAATGATATGGAAGCACATCAACTCTCTGCACGTTTTTAAGTGTATCAAGAAATTCTCTGGTCTTCATCAGATAGTCATCATTGTCCGTAATTCCCGGCACAAGAACATGCCTTATCCAAATGGGCCTATCTATTTCAGACAAATACTGAAGGCAGTCCTTAATATTCTCATTAGGTTTACCCGTAAGCTTAATATGCTCGTCATTGTCGATGTGTTTTATATCAACAAGAAGGAGGTCCGTGTATTCCATAAGCTCCCTAAACTTGGAAAAGAAGGGTTCCTGTCTGGTAAAGGGCTCTGCTGCCGTATCAATGCAGGTATTGATTCCTCTGCTCTTAGCTTCCTTAAAAAGCTCAAGCAAAAAATCAATCTGCAGTAGCGGCTCTCCGCCACTTACAGTAATTCCTCCTTCGTCTCCCCAATAGCCTCTGTACCTTTCTGCCTTATCCAGAAGTTCTTCTGCGGATCTAAGATCATTGGATTCCGGGTTCCAGGTATCAGCATTATGGCAATACTTACATCTGAGGTTACAACCTTTTAAAAATATGATAAAACGAACCCCCGGTCCATCTACTGAACCGAAGGTTTCGATTGAATGAATTCGTCCCTGTATCATTAAACTCTCTTTCGTCTTTTTTAGTCTTCCTGCTTATTCACCGCAAAGGCAAACAATCATTTCTTCCAATCCTCAATCTGTGCACTGAGCCAGTCAGCAAACTTATCAACACCCTCACCTGTCTTAGCGCAGATAGGAATGATCTCAGCCTTCGGATTTCTCATATGTATGTATTCCTTGCATTTTTCAAGATCAAAATCAAAGTAAGGAGCAACATCTATTTTGTTGATGAGTACAACATCACAGATGCTGAACATAAGAGGATATTTAAGTGGCTTGTCATGTCCTTCAGGCACTGAAAGTATCATTGCATTCTTGGATGCTCCTGTATCAAATTCAGCAGGACATACAAGATTGCCCACGTTCTCAAGAATTGCAAGCTCTACGTCGCCTTCTACCAATGCATCAAGACCCTGTCTGGTCATATCTGCATCAAGGTGGCACATTCCACCTGTGTGAAGCTGAATAGCTTTAACACCTGTCTCAGCAATCTTCTTTGCATCAACATCTGAGTCAATATCAGCTTCCATAACTCCAATCTTGTACTTATCCTTAAGGGCTGCAATTGTAGCCTTAAGTGTTGTGGTTTTTCCTGATCCGGGTGATGACATGAGGTTTAAAAGAAAAATTCCTTTATCCTTAAGCTCTTTTCTTAAAAGCTCAGCTCTTTCATCATTACTCTCAAACACACTTCTTTTTAACTCAATAATTCTAGTACTCATTTCTTTATATCCTTCCAAAATCTATAACTCTTTTACTCTTTAGCTTTTTTCTGCTTTTCTTTCTTCTCTTTATCCTTCTTATCTTTATTCTTTTCTTTCTTTACCTTATCCTTTACTTTGTCCTTGACCTTCTCAGTTAATGCATCTTTCTTGGAAAGTCCTGCTGATGCAATGGCTTCATCTACAATCTCCGCATCATCCGATTTCATAAGGTCAACAATAACAGCATGATTCTCTGCAAATGAGGCATCAATCTCATCCTCTTCATCAAATCCCTTCTTCATAGCAGGGAATCTGTACTTTCTCTCATAGAGATCAACTGCAATCTCAAACTCCTGATTCTTCTCTTCCTTCAGGTGCTCGATATACTCATGTGTATCAAACAGACCTGCGCTTACCTCCAGCAGGCAGACCGCTATATTGCTACAGTGATCTGCAATTCTCTCATAGTCGGTTCCAAGTTCAGATAAACTTAATCCCATTTCTACAGTGCATTTACCTTTTCGGAGACGTCTGACATGTCTTCTCTTCATTTCCATATTGAGACCGTCGATTACTTCCTCAAGAGGTTCTACAGATTTAGCCAGCTTCAAATCCTGATTCTGGAACGACTGGAAAGCCAGGTCAACTATTTCCTTAACCGCATTTGAGAATATTCTAAGCTCTTCACTTGCCTTAGCTGAAAAGTGTTCATTCTTGTCTCTCATATTGCGGGCTATCTGAGCTATATTAAGTGAATGATCACTTATCCTCTCAAAATCAGTCATGCAGTGAAGAAGAATTGATAATGTTCTTGAATCCGCTTCTGCAAGATGATGGTTATTTATCTGCATCAAATAGGTTCCAAGCTGGTCCTCATAGCGGTCCACCTTTTCTTCAAGCCTTCTGACTTCATCTGCTTTATCAGTATCATACTCCTCAAGAAGGGGTATTGCTTTTTCAAGACCCTCTCTCGCGAAATCAGCCATGTCCATTGCAACCTGTTTTGCCTGCTCAAGAGCGAAGGGCGGATTGGACAGAAAGCGTGGATCCAGCTTTGTAATACCAAGCATCTCCTCCTGCTCTTCTCTCTCCTTCTCGTCGATGGGAATAGTAGCCATAGCCATCTTCACCAGTAATCCTGAGAATGGCAGCATCAGAGGAGTTGCCACCAGATTTATAAGTGTATGGATGGAAGCTATTCCTACCATTCCTGCAGTCCGATCCATAAATGCAAAATGAACAAAGGCGTGTAACGTATAGAATATGATCATGAAGGACACAGCCTTGATCACATTGAAATACAAATGCATAAGAGCTGTTCTTTTACCGTTCTTATTGGCACCAAGTGATGATAATATCGCTGTGATACATGTACCAACCTCTGCGCCTACAACAACGGGAAGCGCAACGCTGTAAGGTATGTGCACCGACGCTGCCAGAGCCTGCATGATACCGATGGTTCCGGCAGAGCTTTGTATTACCATGGTAAAGAATACACCTACCAAGAATCCGATAGCAGGGTTACTGAAAGTCATAAGCACATTCTGAAAACCTTTGTCGTTTTTAAGAGGAGAAACAGCATCAGACATCATGCTCATACCAAACATAAGCACTGAAAAGCCAATGAGAATAAGACCGATATTGTTCTTCTTATCCTTCTTTGAAAACATGTAAAGAACAATACCAATAATTGCTAAAAATGGAGTAAATGATGTGGGTTTTAAAAGATTTATCAGGAAGTTATCACTGCTTATAGCATTCAAGCTGAGCAGCCATGCAGTAAATGTAGTACCAAGGTTTGCACCGAGAATAATATTTACTGCCTCTTTAAGTGTCATGATCCCTGAGTTAACAAGACCGACAACCATTACAGTTGAAGCTGATGACGATTGAACAAGTGCGGTGACTCCCACACCAAAGATATAAGCAATAATAGGATGGCGTGTTACCTTGCTAAGTGCAGCTTCAAGCTTACCTCCTGCTGCCTTGGTAAGTCCGCCACTCATTACATTCATACCATACATAAACAGAGCTAATCCTCCGAGAAGCCCTGCAATTAACGAAAACAATTCCATAGAATTCATCCATACCTCCTACATGTCCTGGGTACTACGTAATTTTTTGTCCTCTTCTTCACAATTTGTATGGTAACGTAAAAAAATTCAAATATCAAGCACCATTCTTATATATTTCCCATATTTTGCTTCTGAAGGTGCTACTTTTACACCGTCATGATATTCCTCCCCATATATGTTTTCTTCTATATCAACTTCCTCCAATATCTCAAATCCAAGTTTCTTACACAGATGGATAGAAACTGCATTTTCCGCCTTAACGAAGGTTTGCACCTTTCCAAACTGAAGAACCTGTTTCCCGTAATCCAGTATGGCTCTGCACACCTCATAAGCATATCCCTGCCTCTGAAATTCAGTTCCTATCAGGAACCCCAGCTCAATATCGTCAAAGCCGTTTCGCACACTAAATCCGGCGCGTCCTATGATTTTTCCGTCCTCCTTGCGAATTACTGTCCAGGTTCCAAATCCCAAAAGACCATATACTTTTTCTATGTAGTCTCTGGTATACCGCTTTTCATCCTCAGGGTTCTTAAACAGCCCCTCCATATAGCGTGTCATCTCGGGATCTGCATAAAGTCTGTAGAATTCATCCACATCCTCAACCGTTGTCTCTCGAATTATGCACCTGTCTGTTTGCAGTATTTCCCACGGAAGATGTGCATATCTCTGGTAAGCTTTCTCGTACGAATCCCTCGCAATCTCTTCTATATCCGTGAATACGTATTTAAGACCTGCAAATGATTCCGATTGGTTTTCATCATGCCAGATTCCCACTACATAATAGTCATTTTCAATAAGTTCCTCTGCTATCTTCGTTGAATCAGATACGATCAGCATATCTCCCGGAGCTCTCCCCGACAATCCGGACAGAAGCCAGTCCATGTCATCTTCTCCCTGCATTTTGCTCCCTGGCGTCAGAATTGCGACTTCGAATCCTTCTTCTTCCAGATATTCAGCGGCACTATTTATTTTTTCACAGACCGCTTCACCCGGTCTTCTTTTTAAACAAAAAATGATTTCCCTTAGCAACTTTTATATACCTCATGTATATTGTATAATTAATCGCGGATTTCTACCACGAAAAAACGTAGATAGTATGGAAATCCCGCAGCTATTTATCATTTAATTAAGGAGATCATAATGTCTGAAAACAAAAATCCAATCGTAACCATAACAATGGAAGACGGCAGCGTAATCAAAGCGGAGCTTTATCCTGAAATCGCTCCCAACACAGTTAACAACTTCATATCTTTGATAAACCATAACTTCTATGATGGTGTCATTTTCCATCGCGTGATCAAGGGCTTTATGCTTCAGGGTGGCGATCCTGACGGCACAGGAATGGGCGGCCCCGGTTATTCTATCAAGGGAGAGTTTTCTCAGAATGGTTTTGAGAATAACCTTCTTCACACCGAAGGTGTCCTTTCAATGGCTCGCACACAGTTCCCTGATTCTGCAGGCTCACAGTTCTTCATCATGCACAAAAATGCTCCTCACCTCGACGGTGCCTATGCAGCATTTGGCAAAGTAACAGAGGGAATGGATGTAGTTAATAAAATTGCTGAAACCGAAACAGACTGGTCAGACAGACCTACAACAGATCAGGTTATGAAAACTGTTACTGTAGAAACCTTCGGAGTAGATTATCCCGAACCAGAAATCATAGAGTAATTACTTACAAAATTAGCCCTAAAAAGGGAGGAAGCCAAGGAAACTATTGTTTCCTTGGCTTATTATGAAAAAGTTATTTTTATTGGTATTGCCTTTCTTCATCTGACATCTTTAGTATATCGAAAATAAATGTCTAAGAAATAATCTGGCGTTAATAGTCTTTAAACGTTTTATGAACAAAAAATGAACGGCCAGCATGCCGCTAACCGTCCATAAAATCACGTTATTTCTTATCCGGCACAACTATGGTAAGTGCCTTATTTTCATTTCTTATATCTACATAGGTATGATCACCGCCATATTCCCCATCCCTTGTCCAGGATATGTTTTCCTTGGATTCAAATATGACATGCCTGGTCTTAAAACAGTACATCTGCTCTGTGTCTATATCTCTGTTCAAGAACGCAGCTATAAGATTGCTCATATCGAGCATATTATCAGGAAGCTTTACCAGAGTAACCTCAAACACACCATCATCAAGGGTCACATTTTTCCCTGTTATATCCTTGAAACCGCCCACAGATATAGAATTTGTTACCATGCCGAAAACAAAATCATCCTCTATTACCTGTTCATCGGTAGTCACCTTAATGTGATAGGATCTTATCTCAGAGAGCCTCTTCGCACCTTCAAATATATATGCCATATGTCCAAGAACATTTTTAATGTCCTGTCTGGTCAGATAGGAGACATCTGTAAACATACCAAAAGCAGCTATATAGACGAAAATCTCATCATTCATAATGCCGATATCACAATCGTATGTTTTCCCGGTTACCAAAGCCTCTGCTGAAGCATGCATGGTAGAAGGAATTCCCAGACTCATCGCAAAGTCATTTGTTGAACCGGCAGGGACATAGCCTATGGGAATACGTTTTTCAGACTTCCACATACCATTTACAACTTCATCCAAAGTCCCGTCTCCCCCGCTGCAGGCAACTATATCATATATGTCTTCTCTGTTCTGCACTACATAAGTAGCGTCGCCGTGCTCTTGTGTAGGATAAACAGTGATCTCATAACCTGCTTTGGCGAAAATATCTATGATATCCACCAGATTACTTTTTATTCGTTCCTTGCCTGCCTTTGGATTATAAACAAACAGCATTTTCTTCTTTTTCATGTGGCCTCCTTAATAGGATGGAACAGCATAATTATATGAATAATATTTTTTGATATAAAAAACCGGTTACATTCATTATACTGAATGCAACCGGTGCTTTCTACATATTTATTGTTGTTTTAAGAAAGCTGCAGATTCCCAATCAAAAAACTCTCCATACCTGCAACTGCGTCTGCCTCATCTGAGCCATCGGCAATTACTGTTACCTCTTCGCCACTGCTAAGGCTAAGTGTCATCATACCCATGATGCTCTTCGCATTAACCTTCTTTGACTGTGCTTCAATATGCACTGTGCTGTCATAGCGGCTTGCAAGCTGAACCAATTCGGCAACCGGACGTGCCTCAAGTCCACCTGGAAGCTTAATTTCGATAGATTTTGTTATCATAATTTCCTCCTCTTACTGCAGAAATCGCAGTGTCACTCATCCTCGCAACCTATCCGCGAGTTCGCTGAGCTTTCTTAGCCTGTGATTAACACCTGACTTTCCAACCGGTGGATCCAGATATTTTCCAAGCTCTAACAATGTTGCATCCGGATATTGCAGCCTGACCCTGGCCATATCCTCAAGTCCCTTCGGAAGATTCTCAAATCCGTAGTGATCTCGCAAATACAATATGTCCGTGGTCTGTCTCGATGCTGCATTGACTGTTTTTGTGATATTGGCTGTCTCACAATTGACCCTTCTGTTTATGGAATTACGCATCTCTTTTACAATGCGCTCATTCTCCATATTCATAAGACTCACAGGAGCTTCCATTACATTAAGAAGATCAACTATAGCTGTGCTCTCCTTAATATATACGACATAGTATTTCTTACGCATTACAATACGCGCCTCTATGTCAAAGCTCTCAATCATCTCCCTCAGATCATCAGCAAACTTCTGCGAAGTACAGACGAATTCCAAATGATATGATTTACTCGGATCGCTAACTGAGCCAATACATAAAAATGTATCTCTCAAAAATGCCCTTTTGCAGCAGGCCTGTCTGGTTATCCTATGGCTCACACCATCGTCGGCAGTCCTGATATTTCCATCGTCATCAACTATATGAATAGATTTTAATATAGAAGAAATCTCTTCTTCTCCCCGGAGAACAGGCACGTAAACCTTTCCTCCCAGGTGCATAAGCGGCATTTTATCAAGCACGCTAGCCTCTATATTAAATGCTTTTTTTAGTATTGTAAAGAACTTTCTACCCTGAGCCTCCGCATCAGCCTGTAAAAACACTGTATACACGCCATCTTCAGACTTGCCGACTGCTCCGCATCCAAGAACCAGAGCCGCCAGTTCCGAAAGTCTGCAATGCCTTGAGGAGGCTATCTGCTTTGCAAGTTCATTTTTCACATCACTTGAAAATGACATCTATATCACCTTGCATGCTTCAAATCTCTGTGATAAATTTTCACCCCGAAATTATCAGCTTCTTTTAATCTTTCGTAAATCTCATTAGCTATTGTAACCGACCTGTGTTGTCCGCCGGTACAACCTATAGCCACAACAAGCTGGTACTTACCCTCGTTTATATATCCGGGCATTAGAAATTCCAGCATATCCTTTAACTTGTCCAGGAACTTATCACACTCGGGGAAGCTTTTAACATAGTCCTGAATCGGTTTGTCATTTCCCGTTAAGTGCTTGAGTTCATCAATATAAAAAGGATTTGGCAAAAATCTTACATCAAATACCAGGTCTGCATCCGATGGAATGCCATACTTAAATCCAAAGGATAAGACTGTCACCATCAGATTATTATGTTTCTCATTGGCAACGAAAATCCTGTCCATCTCTGCCTTGAATTCTCTTGTGAGAAGCTGAGATGTATCGATAATATAATCCGCCTGCCTACGGATTTTCACAAGCTGCTCGCGCTCCTTGCGAATGCCGTCTTCTATCCTTCCTTCAGGTGAAAGCGGATGTCTCCTTCTTGTCTCTTTATATCTTTTTACAAGCACAGAATCTGAGCACTCGAGGAAAAGCACCTCCACAGGGAGTCCTCTCTTCCGGAGCTCATCTATTACTTTTGGTACATCCTCAAAACTTTGTCCCGATCTGACATCGAGTCCAAGTGCAACCTTGGATATCTCACTGTCAGGAAGAGTAATAAGTTCAATAAATTTTTCAAATAACCTTGGGGGCAGATTATCTACACAATAAAAACCTGCGTCCTCAAGCATATGAATTGCAGTGGACTTTCCTCCGCCGCTCATTCCCGTCACTATAACAATTCTCATGCCTTAAAATCCCCCAGAAGTATTACCTCCGGTGATAATTCAACACCGGATGTTTCAATTACTTTTTTCTTAACATCATTTATAAGTCTGAAAATGTCATCAGCACTGGCACCGCCTTTGTTTATCACAAAACCGCAGTGTTTTTCCGAAACCTGTGCTCCTCCTACGGAATATCCGCGCAGCCCGGCATCTTCTATAAGTTTTCCCGCAAAATAACCTTCAGGTCTCTTAAAAGTGGAACCTGCACTGGGATATTCCAGCGGCTGCTTGGAGACTCTCTTTTCCTTAAGCTCATCCATCAGATTTTGTATCTCGTCTCTATTACCGCTTTCAAGTTCAATAAGGCACCCTGTAATAACATATTTTTTCTTTTTAAACACACTGGTTCTGTAACCAAATTCAAGGTCTTCTCTGTCCAGAACTGCCTCATGTCCATTCTCGTCTATGGCATATACCGTACTGACAACCTGTTTCATCTCTCCGCCATAGGCTCCTGCATTCATCACCAAGGCGCCTCCTATGGAGCCCGGAATGCCATGAGCAAATTCAAATCCCTTAAGAGCATTATCCCGTGCCAGATTAGCTACGGCCACATTTAAACATGCTGCCCCTGCACTTATAACATTGGAGTTCTCTAATCTGCACTCCGCAAATTCTCCGCAAAGCGAGATAATAATGCCCTGATACCCGCTGTCGGCCACAAGAAGATTACTCCCATTACCAAGCACATAATAATTATCCTGCATGGTAAGTCCTTCCTCATTAAAAAGACCGATTACCCGGCAAAGGCGGGATTTGCTGTCAATCTTTACAAAATAATCGGCAGGCCCACCGACGCGAAACGTGGTGTGCCTGCTCATTTCTTCATTCTTTATGATGTTTTCTGCCGATACTATTTCGGCCAGTTTATCATATAAGTCTAATCTCATTTCTCTGAAACCGAATCCAAAACAAGTTTTGCAGCGCCGAAAATGCCGGCATCATTACCGAGCTTTGCAAGAGCAAATTTTGTTCTCTTAGCTCCGGGGAATACATATTTCTCAAATGAAGGACGAACAAGATCAAAGAGAATATCTCCTGCCTTGGATACTCCACCACCAAATACGATAATCTCAGGGTTAATGGTGGAAGCTATCATAGCAAGGCCTTTTCCAAGGTATTCACCGTACTGTGTAATAGCCTCATTTGCGAGCTTATCACCCTTCTTAGCTGCATCAAATATATCTCTGCATGTATAGTCCTTTCCACGAAGAACACATTCCTCATCACTCGCCTCAAGAACTCTCTTCATAAGAAGATTAGCGCCTGTAGCACTTGCATACTGCTCAAGGCATCCCTTATTACCACAGCCACAGGTAAGTGTCTCATCATCATTGATATGAATGTGACCGATCTCACCGCCTGCACCGTTAGCACCGTTAAAAATCTTGCCCTTGTGGATTATTCCACCGCCAACGCCGGTTCCGAGAGTAACCATGAGCATATCCTTATAGCCCTGGCCTCCTCCCATCCAATATTCGCCAAGTGCTGCAACATTTGCGTCATTACCGCACTTAACGGGAATCTTAACCAGATCATGAAGCTCATTTTTCATATTGAACTCGCTCCATCCAAGGTTAACAGCCTTAAAAATAGTTCCATCATCAGCAAAAGGTCCGGGAGCACCTGCTCCTACGCCAACAACCTGAGAGTCCTTTATTCCTCTCTCTTCCATCTTCTTTCTTATTGCCTCAGCAATATCAGGAAGAATATTTTTACCTTCATCTTCTGTTCTTGTGGGTATCTCCCATACTTCTATCTTATGGCCATCCATATCAAGAAGTCCGATTTTTACTGTTGTTCCGCCGATATCTACGCCGAATACATAGTTCTCGTAAATTGCCGTATTCTGATTATCCATTGTCAAAAATACCTCTACCTTATTTTTTTATTTTAGTCGTCGTCATCGTGACCCTTAGCCAGTGAATTCTGTACTCTGTTATAAAGCTCCTGGGCAGCATTGTAACCCATCATCTTCTGTCTGTGGTTTACAGCAGCTGACTCGCAGATTATAGCCAGGTTCCTGCCGGGACGAATCGGAATTCTGTGGCAGACAATCTTGTTGCCGAGGTATTCTGTGTACTCCTCTTCCAGACCAAGTCTGTCATATTCCTTATCCTTGTCCCACTCTTCAAGCTTTATTACAAGATCAATGTTCTGAGTGTCACGAACGCTTGATACACCGAAAAGTGTCTTAACATCCACAATGCCAATACCGCGAAGCTCAATAAAATGTCTTGTGATATCAGGAGCAGAACCGATAAGTGTTACATCACTTACCTTTCTGATCTCTACTACATCGTCAGAAACAAGTCTGTGTCCTCTCTTGATAAGCTCAAGTGCTGCCTCTGACTTACCAATTCCACTTTCACCTGTAATAAGAACTCCGACACCGTAGACATCAACCAGTACACCATGAATTGAAATACACGGAGCAAGTTCAACATTCAACCATCGAATTATCTCTGCCATAAATGATGATGTAGGCTTCTTTGTAACCATGATCGGAACCTTTTCTTCAATAGCGATTCGAACAAAAAGCGGATCCGGAATCAGGTTTCTGCAAAATACTACACAGGGAATATCAAAGGAGAGAAACTCGCGATAAACTCGTTCCTTATCCTCAGCAGGAATAGACTCCATGTAGGTATATTCTACGAATCCAATTACCTGAAGCCTTGTAGCCTCAAAGTGTTCAAAATAGCCCGCCAGCTGCAACGCAGGTCTGTTTATGTCGGGCTGATGAATACGGATTCTGGAAACGTCAAGTTCAGGAGTGAGGTTTTCCAGTTCCATCTTTTTTATTACAGTTTTAAGCTTTACCGTTGACATTAGACACCTCCCTATAACTTACCACAGTTTAGCATAACCGCTGGGCTTTTACAATTCAGACGGGTGAAAGAATTCATATATTTGCATTGCCTGATTCTCCGGAATTTCAGGAACCTTTTTAAGAGTTTCCACATCTGCCGTCCTTATCTCTTCTATGGATTTAAAATGCCGCATAAGAGCTTTTCTTCTGGCAGGTCCGATTCCCGGTATTTCATCAAGAGAGCTCTTAACCTGAGCCTTACTTCTTAAGGATCTGTGATATTCAATCGCGAATCTGTGCGCCTCATCCTGAATTCTGGTTATAAGCTTGAATCCCTCAGAGCGCTTATCTATCGGGATTTCGACATTATTAAAATAAAGGCCTCTGGTTCTGTGGTTGTCATCCTTAACCATTCCGCATACCGGAATATTAATCCCAAGCTCCTCAAGCACCTGCAGACAAATATTTACCTGGCCTCTTCCGCCATCCATCAGTATCAGATCAGGAAACTTTGTAAAGCTTCCATACCTGGCATCTATTTCCCTTACCTCAAGCTCATGCCTCTCTTCAAGTCCATGCATAAGCCTTCTTGTAAGCACTTCCTTCATGCAGGCATAGTCATCGGGACCGGTAACAGATTTTATCCTGAATTTTCTGTAATCACTCCTTTTGGGCTTGCCCTTTTCGTACACCACCATGGATCCAACATTGGCAAATCCACTGATATTGGAGATATCAAAAGCTTCCATCCTGGACAAGCCGCTGATTCCAAGGAGTTTTTCAATCTCCTTAACAGCTCCGATAGTCCTGCCTTCTTCTCTCTTAAGTCTCTCCTTATCCTTACTGAGAACGAGCTCTGCATTCTGAGCTGCAAGCTCCATCAGTTTTTCCTTCTGGCCTCTCTCGGGAACCTTTAAATAAACGCGGCTTCCCTTTCTCTGAGTAAGCCACTTCTCTATTATATCCATGTCCTCTATTGCCTCCGGGAGCATCAGCTCTCTTGGTATAAAGGGCGTTCCTGCGTAGAACTGTTTAACAAAATTCAGCAGTATCTCGCTCTGTGGATTCTCAGATACATGTGTCATGTAAAAATGTTCGCGGCCTATAAGTCTTCCATCCCGGACAAAAAATACCTGCACCACTGCATCGTTTTCATCTGAAGCAATTGCCAGGATATCCTTGTCCTCCATCGCCGCATCTGTCATTTTCTGCTTCTGGGCTACCTGCCTCACACTTGAAAGCAGATCCCTATATGTCGCAGCTCTTTCAAAATTCAGCTCTTCAGAAGCCGCTTCCATTTTCTCACTGAGATCTTTTATTATTGGGCTGTAATTTCCCTCAAGAAAATCCAATGCCCCCTGAATTCTCTCAGCATATTCCTCCCTGGATATCTTACCGTCACAAGGTGCTGAGCATCTGTTCATGTGATAGTTCAGGCATGGCCTGTCAACTCCTATATCCCTTGGAAGCACTCTGTTGCAGGTTCTAAGGCCATAAATCTTATTTATCAGCTCTATAGTATCCTTGACAGCCGCCGCACTGGTGAAAGGTCCGTAATACTTTGACTTGTCTTTTTTCATAAGTCGGGAAAAGAGAATTCTCGGGAATTCTTCCGATACCGTAACTTTGATATAGGGATAGGTCTTATCATCCTTGAGCATGGTGTTGTATCGGGGACTGTTTTCCTTTATAAGGTTGTTTTCAAGTACCAGGGCTTCCAGCTCCGAATCAGTTACTATATACTCAAATCTCGCAATCTGACTGACCATGCGGTCAATCTGCGGCCCCCTTCCGACTATCTTGCGAAAATAAGACCTTACTCTGTTGTGCAGATTTATAGCTTTTCCAACGTACATAATGGTATCATTTTCATCACGCATGATATATACGCCGGGATTCTTGGGTAATTTTTTTAATTCTTCCTGAATGTTGAATTTTTCTTCCATAATAAATATTAGCAGAAAGGCTGCCGCTATGCGACAGCCTTAATTATTGTTTTAGTTGTTGTTATCAAAATTGTCCGGTACATGTGAAAAACGGCCACCGCCCTGATTTTCCTGGTCTGCACCATCGTTCTGAGCATTCGAATTATCTGCAGGAGTTGCCGGCTGTCCGTATGAATCTTTTACTTCAGCATCAAAAATCGATCCCGAATAGCTCTGCGGTTTATAACTGTATGGGTCATTCTGAGGTGTATTGCTCATTCCCATAGGCTGACCATACGTTCCTCCCTGCTGCATATTCTGCTGCTCATAAGCAGGGTTCTGCTGAACCGGAGCCGGTTCCTCAGGCTTTTTCTTTTCCTTGATCGGAACATTTTCTCCCACGGCGGCTGACTCAGGACGAGTTGCATAGATTCTTCCGTGCTTTGCAGCTTCAAGCTCTTCCTCAGTAGGCTCAGGAATGTTCTCAACCTCGCGGTAAATCTTCATAAATTCCTTACCGGTGATTGTTTCCTTCTCAATAAGGAACTGAGCGATCTTATCCATGGTGTCTATGTGATCACAGATGATCTGTTTAGCTTTTTCATAACAATCAGCAAGAAGCTGTTTAACCTCTTCATCCACAAGGAATTCTGTCTGAGGGCTGCAATTCAGCACTCTGTTTCCGTCAAGATATCTGTTCTGAATGGATTCAAGCTGCATGAGTCCGAATTTCTCGCTCATACCAAACATAGTGATCATGCTGCGAGCCATAGAGGTAGCTTTCTCAATATCATTCTCAGCGCCGGTTGTAACCGTGTTGAAAATAACCTCCTCAGCTGCACGTCCACCAAGAGATACGATTATGTCGTCTATTATCTCATCCTTGGTCTCAAGATATTTCTCATCCTCAGGAACCTGCATTACATAACCAAGTGCACCCATTGTTCTCGGCACAATTGTAATCTTCTGAACGGGCTCCGTGTTCTTCTGAACAGCACTTATGAGGGCATGTCCAACCTCGTGATAGGAGACGATCTTTCTCTCCTCTTTGCTAAGGATTCTATCCTTCTTTTCCTTACCGACAAGAACCTGCTCAACGGCTTCCATAAGATCCTGCTGGCATACATACTCTCTATGTGCCTTAACAGCATTGATAGCAGCCTCATTTATCATATTGGCAAGGTCTGAACCTACTGCACCGCTTGTAGCAAGAGCTATTCCCTTAAGATCAACGGTTTCATCCATCTTAACATCCTTGGAATGTACTCTCAGTATCTCCTCACGACCTTTAAGATCAGGCTTATCAACTATTATTCGTCTGTCGAAACGTCCGGGCCTGAGAAGCGCTTTATCAAGTATCTCGGGTCTGTTTGTAGCACCAAGAACAAGTACTCCCTTAGAAGAATCAAAACCATCCATCTCAGAAAGGAGCTGGTTCAATGTCTGTTCACGCTCTTCATTACCGCCGCCATACTTGCTGTCACGGCTTCTGCCGATGGCATCAATCTCATCAATAAAGATGATGCATGGTGCATTTTTGCTGGCCTCAGCAAAAAGCTCACGCACACGGCTTGCACCGACACCGACGTAAAGTTCAATAAAATCAGAACCTGCAAGTGAATAGAAGGGAACATGTGCCTCTCCTGCAACTGCTTTAGCAAGAAGAGTTTTACCTGTTCCGGGAGGCCCTACAAGAAGCGCTCCCTTCGGAAGCTTAGCACCTATCTTCACGTATCGTCCGGGATTATGAAGGAAATCTACTACCTCAACCAGTGATTCCTTCGCTTCATCTTCACCTGCCACATCCTTAAATGTGACTCCGGTCTCACGCTGCATATATACCTTTGCATTGTTCTTTCCTATTCCGAGCGGTCCTCCCCCCTTAGACATACGTCTGAACACAAAGGACAGGATCAGCCACATCAATGCTATAGGAAGTACATAGTATACAGCAAAAGATATGATAGCACTTGAAGAATCCGGCACTTCACTACTCACAGGAATGCCTGCATCAAGGAGTCTTTTTGTCAGTGTGGAATCATCCTCAGCTTTACCTGTATAATATGTCATAACCATGGTAGAGCCATAAAAAGGATTGTACTTTAGCTCATCTGAGCTCACCTTCGGAATGATATTTATCCTGTCATCCTCAATGACTACGCTTTCAACTTTTTTGTCATCTATCATCTGGATGAATTCAGAATATGTCACTTCTTTGTTACTGGTTGAAGTAACCGCCCTCATGATGTAAGTCATGAAAAGCACTGCAATAAGTGCAGCTACAACCAGAAGCAATACATTCTGTTTTTTAGGACTGTTATCTCCTCCGGTTCCATTGTTGTTTGTATAATTGTTATCCATTGCTTACCTCGTAAATTATATTATCGTTCTATTATAAGTATAACAAAATCATAAATCAATCACACTTTGGCAAAAAACATTGTGTAAAATATAAATTTTTTATAAACTTTTACTCCTCAAAATTCATCGCCTTTAAAAAGGCTTCTCCAAACATATCCGTTTCAGCAAGTTTAACTTCCGTAGACTTCTTTAGGATGCTGTTCATTTTTTCCCTGTAATCACAGTCACTTAATGCCATTTCACAGCCCTTTAGGGATGTATTTCCTACACACCTGCAAATCCCTTTATCTATAAATTCCTTTGGAACGATGCTTAAGTACTTCACTTTTTCCATGTCGAGGTGCTCGCTGAAGCCTCCTGCCAGATATACTTCATCTATGTCCCCGGGACCGCATCCATGTGATTTCAAAAGAGTATCTATTCCGCTTCGTATAGCTGCCTTTGCAAGCTGCACAGCCCTTATATCATCCTGTGTAAAAAATATATCTTTCTCTGAACCGCCGCTCTCATTTCTACTATATAAAGGCACGCCCTTATCAAAAAATTGGTCTTTAAGAAGCCCGGTATCATCGATCAAATCTACTCTTTTAAGCTCCGACACAAGCTCAAGCACTCCGCTTCCGCAGATTCCCACAGGCTCATCATCTCCGATAACGCTAAGCTCCCGGATTATATCTCTCTTGTTAAGCGTTATGTGTTCGATTGCCCCTTTAACCCCGGGCATTCCACATGATATTCCTCCGCCTTCAAACACCGGTCCTGCTGCCGTAGAACATACGCTTATCCTCGTAGAATCTGCAAGTGCCATCTCCCCATTTGTTCCAAGATCAATGAGCATATATCTTTTCCCCTCCGGAATACTGTCAAAGGAAAGCGAATACATGCCTGATACTATGTCAGCTCCAACAAAGGCTGATATCCCTGAAAAGATCTCACATTTAGTATTACTGACCAGCTCTTCTATTAATAAATCCCGCAGACTGTAATCCGGATATGATAGTCTTTTGGGCGTATACGGTGCTCTTCCCAGCCCTTCACAGGAATCCCCCGTCAGAATATGCAGCATCGTAGTGTTTCCAGCTATGATCAGCCGTTTTACCAAAAATCCCTCTGTCAGTCTTTTTATATCATCGGATACAAATCTTCTTAATTCTTCTCCCTTCCCTGAATTTGCAGCCTGAATTCTGCTTATCACATCAGCTCCAAGCATACGCTGATGGTTCATTATCGTTCTTTTTAATACGACATCGTTTTTGCCATCCTTACCTTTTTGCAAAAAGGCTGCAGCAATGGTAGTCGTTCCAATGTCCAGTGCAACATCAGCTTCACCTGACGGAACCTCTTTTTCTTCAATTCCGGAAAACAATATGCCTTCTTCTTTTTTTCCGGAAAGCATTATAAAGCCCGCATCTTCAGTAATAATCGCTCTGCAAGCCAATCTGACACCTTCCTCAAGCTCTTTTTCAGTCAGATGCTTTCTATCAGCTGCTGTTATCCTTGTGGCTCCGTATAAAAATTTCACTCTGCATTTCCCACAAAGTCCCGTTCCCCCACAGGGCATCTCTGAATTTATTCCATTTTTCAGAATAAATTCAGACAACAGCGTTCCTGCATTTATCTCGTATTCACGATTACAATAGTTCAATCTGCATTTTTTCATTTATAGAGTACCCGTTAACTCAATATTATATCCTTTTCATTATACCCTATACCGTGCGGAAGCGCATAAATACATGTTGTTTAGCCAAAACAAATCCATCTAACCTGTCAGCAGCCGCAAAATATGTTTGAATTTTTGCAAAAAGTTGCAGAATCGTTAGTATTTGTGCATATTTTACTTTGCCACGGCAATTATTGTGGTATAATTTTTTCAGCGTCTGAAATTGGTCAGACAACACAGAACTTTTAACGTTAACTATCAAAAAATTAGCGTTAAATAATTTATTAAGGAGGATATATTAGTATGGGTATTTTAAAAGCTGGAATTGGTGCTGCATCTAGCGTTCTTGCTGATTCCTGGAGGGACTATTTCTATTGTGATGCACTTCCTGCAGATACACTTGCAGTTAAGGCTTCAAAGCGTACCGGGAAAGGCAGCTCAAATACAAAAGGAAACGACAATATTATTTCAAACGGCTCCATAATTGCTGTTGCTGACGGACAGTGCATGCTTATAGTAGATCAGGGCAAGGTAACTGAAATCTGCGCAGAGCCCGGTGAATTTGTTTACGATATCAGCACAGAGCCTTCTCTCTTCTATGGTGACCTTTCAGATAATATCAAGGAAACCTTTAAGAAGATCGGTAAACGAATCGGTTTTGGCGGAGATACAGGTAATGATCAGCGCGTTTACTTCATAAACACAAAGGATATTATCGGTAATAAATATGGTACCGCTAACCCTGTTCCCTTCCGTGTAGTTGACAGAAACATCGGTCTTGATGTGGACATTTCAATCCGTTGCCACGGCGAATACAGCTACAAGATTGTGGATCCTATTCTTTTCTATACAAACCTTTGCGGCAACTTCCAGGGAGAATACAGAAGAGATAACATCGAGTCACAGCTTAAGAGTGAGCTCCTCACAGCACTTCAGCCCGCTTTTGCAAAGATTTCCGAAGCCGGTGTACGTTACAGTGCTCTTCCCGGACATACAACCGAGATTGCTGATGCACTCAACGAAGTGCTCTCTTCCAAGTGGGGCAATACTTACGGAATCAGGATTTCAACCTTTGGTATCAACTCTGTAAATGCTTCCGAAGAAGATGAGAAGATGATAAAGGAGCTTCAGAAGAACGCTGTATATTCCAATCCCAACATGGCTGCAGGCGCACTCGTAGGTGCTCAGGCTCAGGCTATGCAGGATGCTGCCAAGAATACCAGCACCGGTCCTATGATGGCATTTGCAGGTATGAATATGGCTCAGCAGGCAGGTGGCGCTAATGCTGCTAATCTCTTCGCTATGGGTCAACAGCAGGCTCAGGCAGCTCCTCAGCCCGCTCAGATGCAGCCTCAGAGCCAGGGCAGCTGGACATGCTCCTGCGGAACTGTAAACAATGGCAATTTCTGCTCCAATTGCGGACAACCCAGACCAAGTGCAGATTGGACCTGTTCCTGCGGAACCGTAAATAGCGGAAAGTTCTGCTCTAACTGCGGAAAGCCCAGACAGTAAGACAGCTTTTGTCCGGTCAGGAAATATTACGATAGGAAATTGATTTATGGGATTAACTGAATACGAATGTCCCGCCTGTGGCGGGATAATGAACTTCGATGCAAAAAGTCAGCTTCTTGCATGTCCTTATTGCGATACCAAGATTAAAGTCAGCGACTATGTTGCTCCCCGCAAGGAGGAACAGGATAAGGACGCAAAAGCTGACAGCAATGAGTGGATGCAGGAGGGAAATGAGTGGCAGCCCGGTGAAACTGAAGGAATGGTGGTTTATTCCTGTCAGTCCTGCGGCGGCGAAATTGTTGCTTCCGAAAATGAAGGCTCATTAACCTGTCCCTTCTGCAGCAACAATGTAGTCGTCAAGGAAAAATTCTCCGGTGATCTGCGTCCCGACTATGTTATTCCTTTCAAAAAGAATAAACAGGACGCAATGAACGCTTATGCCGGATATGTTAAAGGCAAGCTCCTTTTACCCAGTGTTTTCTATGCAGAAAACCATATTGATAAGATCCGGGGCATATACATTCCTTATTGGCTGTATGATGCCACTGTAGATGGAGACTATAGCTTTTCTGCTACAAAGGTCAGAACCTGGAGTGACAGTGACTATAACTACACAGAGACAAGTCACTACGGCGTAGAAAGAAGCGGCTCTGAGAGTTTTGCAAATGTCCCTCATGATGCATCCAAAGAAATGCCTGATGACTTGATGGAGTCCATTGAGCCCTTTAATTTTAGCGAAGCCGTCCCTTTTAATGGCGGATATCTCGCGGGCTTTTTAGCTAACAGATATGACATCAAGGCCGAAGACACCAAAGCACATATTGTTGAACGTATGAAAAACACAGTTGAAACAGACATCAGAAATACCGTAGACGGCTATTCAACTGTGAACATCACTTCCAAGCAGCAAAATGTCAGGAACCTTAGACACAAATATGCCCTCTACCCTGTCTGGCTTCTAAATACAAGCTGGAACGGCAAAAATTATCTGTTTGCCATGAACGGTCAGAGCGGCAAATTTGTCGGAAACCTGCCTGTAAGTAAAAAGAAGGCCACAATCCTGTACCTTCTTTCCACGATTGGTTTCACGCTTCTGAGCATTTTTATATGCTTACTCATAATCAACAATTAGTGAAAAGGATCAGTCTATGAATTACAAAAGAAAACTTAATTATGTGTCGTTAATGATCATATGTATGGTGCTGATCATGCCGATGCTTTTGCCTTTATGTGTAAAGGCCGGAGCCGAAGGCATGGTTACTCCGGTATACTACGACGATGGTTCTCTGTTTCCGGTAGTTGACGCAGCCGAACTTCTGACTGATGAAGAAGAAAATGCTCTTGCAGAACACATCTCCAGAGTGGAATCTCAGTATAATTCTGCAATAGTTATTGTTACCGTTGATACACTTGGCGACCGCACCGTTGAAATGTACGGTGATGATTTCTATGACTACAATGGTTATGGCTACGGCAATTCTCATGACGGAATACTGTTTCTCATTGACATAACCAGCAGAAAATGGCACATAACCACAACAGGAAGTGCCATAGAAGTCTTTACCGATTCTGCTCAGGAAACACTTATTGACGACTGCAAAAGTGATTTATCTGCAGGCAATTACTATGCCGCTTTCGATGAGTTCGTCTCCTCATGCGAGCATAGGCTTAAGTCAGATGTAGAATACAGAACCTTTAATCTTCCGAAATTTATAATCTGTCTTATAGCCGGATTTATTCTGGCACTGATACCGCTGTTTATATTCATTATGCAGCTAAAGACAGTTCACAGAGAGACAGGAGCCTCCAACTATACACAAAAAGGCCTCTCTCTTACTCATAGGAGCGACAGATTTATAAGAAAATCTGTTGTTCGTTCTGCAAAGCCGAAAGAAAGCTCCGGTTCGTCTACTCACACAGGATCTTCCGGAACATCACACGGTGGAAGCAGCGGAAGCTTTTAAAAAATCACCATAAAGCCTTGAGATGGTTAAGTCTCAAGGCTTTATTTATTATACAAAATTCAGAATAATAAACTGTTTTTTAATAAATCCCTCTCCTATTTATTGCTATACTTATATCTAGGAGACATAAAAATGCGACTACGTGATTACATGCGGATAAATGTGTGGCTACTGCCCCTCTTGCTGGTATTTGTCCCAATCATACTGATAATGTTCGGCAGTTCCTTTATGACCACACCAAGCACATATTACAAGGCCATCCTGAATGATGGATGGTCTGTTAGGCATGGTGATTTCTACGCAGAAAACGTTGAACTTAAAAATCTCGATATCGGAACCGCCAACAGAGGTGATGAGGTTGTTATCAGCAGAGATATTCCCAAAGAAAACGTGCCTTCCGCATGTCTTATGTTCAGATCAATACAGGCGGCAGTTATTGCAACCATCGATGGAAAACAGATATACTCTTACGGCGAGGATTATGCCCAAAAAGGAAAACTTATTCCAAAGCATTTTATCGTTATACCTCTAAATGACGCTTATGCAACCACAGGAAAACGTATTACCATCACGTTTAAGGTTTATGAGGACAATGCTTTCTCAGGACTCTCCGAGGTTTACTATGGGAATCGCCATGACGTGGAGCTTAGCTTTATCCAGAGTAAGCGCCTGCCCTTCTTTATAGGTGGTTTTTTATCACTCTTTTCATTTCTCCTTCTGACTTTATCCTCATATCTTTACATATATCACAGTCACGACCTGTCACTTATATTCAGCTCAGTAATATCATTCACACTTGGTGCATATAATCTTGCCTACAATGACATTTTCTGCTTTCTTTCAGATCACGAAGTATTCTTCTGCATGATCGAATACATTACGCTTTTCTCTGTGCCTTTTGCAATCATCACATTCCTTGTGTCCTCACATCCCGAGCTGAACACTAATCTGAACAAAACACTTATAGCTATAAATGCTCTTTTCCCTATAGTCACTCTGATTTTGCATTTACTTGACATTGCACACATGAATAACTTCGTATCAACGCTCCATGTCATCGCTCTATCCGAGGCAATAATGATTCTTCCGCAGCTTGTTCTCAATGTAATCAAAAGTTATGAAGAACAAAAGAGCTCACCTGAATATGTTGGTAAAACATCTGACAGTATTCTTCTTCTCGGACTCCTGCTTTTCATTATCTGCTCCGTGATAGACATCATAAAATACAACGTATTTAAGTTCTTTGTAGCAGGAGGCGAAATCTCCGTAAACATCAATTTCATGACATTGGGTGCACTTTGTTTCGTTTTATGCCTCTTTGTTTTCTATTTTTATCACGGAATCGAGCATATCAATTCTGTATATGTAAAACAGCATTTGGAAGGTCTTGCTTATACTGATGCTCTTACAGGGCTTATGAACCGTGCTAAATGCATGCAGTATATGGCATCTGTTCGCGGAAGCTTTGCTCTTATCAGCCTTGATCTTGACAACCTAAAAACCGTTAATGACAGCCTTGGCCATCAGGAAGGCGACAGAATGTTGTCATCCTTTGCCTCACTGCTTAAGCAGACATTTGGTGGTTTGGCATCACTTATAGGAAGAACCGGGGGCGATGAATTTCTCATAGCCATCGAAGACCCTGCTCCGGGTTCCTGCGAAAAGCTTCTTATCGACTTGAATGATCAAATAGCTTCATTTAATAGTTCTGAGAAAAAATTCAACATTTCCACATCTTGCGGATGTGCATACAGCAATGAAGTAAAAGATCAAAGTGCCGAGAATGTTTTTGTGCTTGCAGACAACAGAATGTATGCAGAAAAAGAAGCTCATCACGCTTCAAAAATGGGCAAATTTGTAAACGACATAATAGGTTCTTCTCTTAGCAATGAAGGAGGTGAATCTGACTATGAATAAAAGAATTTATTTCCTTATCATTGCTTTTATAACCTTTTTGGTTTTGGCAACCATATGCCATTATCTTTTTAAGCCTGTCTACATAGATGAACCCCTTATTCAAAATGATGGCTGGACTATAACTATAGATGATCAGGTCTATGAAAATATAGATCTTTCGTACGTTAGCAAAAGTATCGCATTCCCCACAAAAAGAGGAAGCTTCTATACTATGTCCAAAACGCTGCCGGCAAGCAGTAAGTATACCTTCCCTTCTCTTATGTTTTTATCAAGATATTCTGCTATTGATGTATATGCAGATGGTGAGCTCATAGCTTCCAATTTCCATGACCTGATAGACAGCGGAAGTTTTATCGGCTGCAATTTGAACGTAATTACAATGCCCCAAAAGGATAGCCCAATTTCTCTGACAATAAAGCTTTATCAAACCGAAAAAAGTTCCTATACCTATTTCTGGCCACCTGTATATGGAGAATATCATGACGTTGTGAGAAACTATTTATTTAATAATTTCTTCCCTCTTGCTACCGGTATTTTCCTGATTATTTTTGGTGCTGCTTTTTGTATAATTACTTTAAGCTTTTATAAGACACTTCCCAGCATTCTGTCTCAGCTTTTTTCTTCAGTTCTCTTTGTAATAATGGGAATTTGGATATTATGTTATTTCAGACTGATTGATTTCTTCGTCTGGACCAATTCGAAATCTTCAGAAGTAGAATATCTTTGCCTTTACTCCATGGTTCCCCTTTCCTATACAATTATCGGATGCATACATGATCACTACAAAGACTGGATTTTTCTTGTAATTGCAGGAACAAGTACGGTAGTGTGCCTGGTACTTATTGTTCTACATTTTTCAGGGTTAATACATATGAATCGTACACTCCACTATTTCCAGAGCATATCCATCATGTGTTCTCTGTTTCTTGTGGTTACCATTTATAAAGATATAAAGCAAAAAAAGCTGCTGCCTTCTGAAATCATACAGACAGTAGGACTTACATGCTTTGCTCTATCATATCCTATAAACTTTATAGCCTTCACACTTGAAATAAAACATATAATCCCCAGGAATCTGCTTACTGTAAGGCTGCTTCCTATCGGCGGACTTGTATTCGTTTTCACGATCCTGATCAACTACTTTATTTATATGTCTGAGTCCTTTGCTATGCGCAAGGAATACGCTTCTCTCACACACCTTGCTTACGCAGACGGCCTTACCGACCTTCCGAACCGCTCAAGATATGACAAATATATGACTGACCTCGACAATGGAAATGATGATTACTGCATTATCAGCCTGGATTTAAACGGACTTAAGGAAATTAACGACAAAGAAGGACATGCCATTGGGGATAAGTATCTGACAGAATTTGCTACAGTACTTAAACAATGCTTTGATCAAAAAGCCTTCATTGCCAGAATAGGCGGCGATGAATTTGTAGCCATATTGAAAAAAGATTACTTTAACGAGGTTGAAACGCTTCTTACCAGATTAAAAGATGCCCTTGAGGTAAAAAATGTTCTCTATCCGGGCTACAGAAGAAGCGTTGCATCGGGATTTGCCTTCAGTACAGAAATAAACGGCAGAGACTCGCACAGTGTCTACCTGTTAGCTGACAAGAGAATGTACGAAAGTAAAAAAATAATGCACGCAAAACTTGGAATTGCTCCAAGGATTTAGCCTATGCTTTATGACTATCAAGCTGCTCAAATCATTTTCTTCACAGCTGTCTGAAGCTCCTCATCAGTCATAAGATCGTTTATGCCAAAGATGTCTTCTCTCGCACAGGTTATAGCTCCTCGTTCAACCATCTGAGCAATCGCCTCCGCACAGACCCGGCATTCATAGATATCCCGGAGTTTTTTTGCCCTTCTCCAGTCAAGAGCCCTTTGATGCATCACGTCCTTTGAAAGTGCATATAGGATTCGAGAGGCATTTTTCTTACTAACCGGCATTTTGAGCATAGCTTCTGAAAAGAGTCCCATAGCCTCTTTCCAGAAATGCCCTATATCATCATTTTCTCCGGGATGTACCGCTACATATTCATCTATCACGTAATCTATAAATTCTTCAACGCTCATATAAACTCTCTGATTAAGGATATCTCCGGCAGCTTCTTTTATTATGAAGCTGATACAATTAAGGTGATATTATCACAGGCCTTTATGCCTTCAACTTCAAATATACCGCTTGTATTCTCAGTCTCTTCGCCTGTCCAGATATTCTTAACATTATATTTTTTTGCTGACTTAATCAGTTTTCCAAAAGCTTTTGTTATATCTGAAATGCCTATGCTCACCTTTTGGTTTTTGTCCTCACAGCTTACATTGATAAAGCTGATGGCAAACTCATTGTTCTCCAGAGGCTTAACAAGAATATCTATCCGGTCTATATCTCTGATATATTCCTTATCAGGCTGTTCTTTTGCAAGTGTTGAATATAAACGCTTTGCCTGTATTCCAAGCGCATCCTGATTTATGGATATCGCATCTTTATTGGAGATTATTTTGTAAATCCAGTTATCTTTAGTAATTCTTCTAAGATCAAGTCCAAGCATCAATGGTGAATTCATCATACACCACATAGTCATGTGTGTCCTGCACTGAGTCTCATCAAGTCCATCCATGCCGATCATAAGCATGTCAGGATCGTTCCATCCCTTTTGAAGACCTGCATATTCATCCATAATTACAGCTTTATTGTACTGAGTTGTCACGCTTGTGGTATAATCCTCAACCCAGGCTCCATGTCCGGGATCTTCGTCACTTCCCACACGGAAGGTAATGTCATTTAGAATTCTCCACGAGTCGCATACTTTATATGCCCAGTTCTGAGGATGAGTTTTTCCCCACTCACAAGCTGAATATATTATGTCATTATCAGGTTTTAATTCATTTAATTCCTTCAACAATCTGGCATAAGAATTCAGAGTATTTTCCTGCCTTCTGTGGTTCATCAGACGAATCTTGTTTTCACCCTTTTTCAGTTTTACCTTTATAGGGCTGCTCCACGCAAAGGGCAATGATTCCTCTTCTTTTTTCTCCTCTTCCTTCAGGGAAGGTACCATTTCTTTGTTAAGAAAATCATCAAAAATCAGTTCTTCATTTACCGCAATCTGAAGCCAGTTTCCCACGCCTTCCTTAAATCCGGGCTGATATTCCACACTTATCTCATATTCCGAATCAGAATCTATTTCAGATACATCAAAAATAAGCTCACTGCTTCTAGGCCCCACAGGTGATGCTTCAGGTCCTGTTCCATCAAAAGTGCCGATTCCTGTGACATAATCATTTTCATTGAAGGCACGCGTGCCGCTTATTTCTGCATCTGTCGCCATGAATACCATTTCTGTACAATCATTATTATCCGCAGTATTAATAAGCTTAATTGCCCTGATATTTGGGGCAAAGGTATAGGCTGCATTTTGCGGATTGGAAAATGTGGCATTGTCAAAAGGATAATAGCAATTATCAACCTTTAGAAAGTCCACGCCCCATTCAATATAGCTGCCTGCATCCTCCTTTTCATGTCCACAGGTACCAACCGCTGCTCCGGCGCATAGGTTAGTTCCTATATCGTTATACATTCCAAACTTAAGACCTTTTCCGTGGACATACTCTGAAAGAGCCTTAAAGCCACTGGGAAATTTATTTTCTTCATTTGATAATTTCCCATCTACTCTTTCAGGCTTATAGCACCCATCATCCAAAATTACATATTCATATCCAAGCTCTTTTAGATCAAGCTCACAGATTTTATCAGCCATAGCTTTGGTCAAAGCTTCTGTATTTCCGCTTCCAAAAGCATTCCAGCTGTTCCATCCCATTGCAGGAAGATGGTTTTTCTTTTTGCCGTATAATACCTCTCCATTTCCAAATGAATCATATTGTCTGTCTTTCTCTAATCTATCCGGTGTAAGCATGAATCCCTCCATATCTGTATAGCTGTCTTATCCATTCCATTTTTCATAAAAAAGAAATCCGGGAAGAACATTCCCGGAACACTCTTTTTCCCTATTAACTTAACGTAAATTATCACAAATCTCTTATCAGAATTTGCCCTAATATCTTCAATTACTGCGTATTTATCTCACTATGACTCACAGCGTAAATGTTTTACCTACTTCATACATCTGTACTTTTTGTCCCGGATATTTGATTTCCACATAATCGATAAAATCCTTGGGATCTGCACTGTTAAATGCAAACATATCATAATGCCCGGGAACAGCAAGCGAAGGCTTCATAGCACCAACCAGATCTGCCGCTTCCTGATAGGTCATATTGCCTATGCAGTCCTCCCTGAGTCTCCTGGCATCTCTGCCGTTTATAGGTGGAAACATCACATCAAAATGACCCTTTTCTCTGAGTTTCTGATATACGCCTTCGTAAATACAGGTATCGCCCATATGGCAGATTTTTACATTTTTAAAAGTAATAACATACATCAAATACGGATGCAGTCCATCCTGTGATGTGTCAAGAAATTCATGAGCTGCAGGGATTGCCTCTATATGAACCTCGCCCTCATCGGCGCTTATCTCCTCATCCACAAAAATAAATCTCTCGTTGTTAATTCCAAGGTCCTTGGGAAGATCATTTTCAAAAAATTTTGGTGCAACAAATTTTACCTGTGGATTTACTGCCGCAATTTCCTTCCAGGCATCTCTGTCTATATGATCTATATGATCATGTGTGCCAAAAATCAGTGATACATCTGTTAGATCCTGTGCATTTACCACATTCTTAAGTTGTCTTCCATCCATGTCAGATAAAAACAGATCTATTCCAAACTTGTAGTCTGAAGCTTCATCCCACACAAGAATTCCCTGCTGTCCTGTTCTCATAAACTGTACTGACATACAATCTCTCCTCTAAACTGGTACTTTTACTTTTTCTTCTTGTTCTTTTTTGGCTTTCTCTGTTTTTGCTGTTTATCATCATTTTTAACAGATGACTTAGCGACTAACTTATTAGTCTTTGATGCAATCTTCTTGCCGGATTTTTTCGAAACGCTGTATCCGAACTTCCCAACCTTTTTGCCAAGCTTAAAATATTCTCCGTGTGAGTAAGCTATTAAATCAGCTCCGTTTAAATCAAAGCGTCCTTTTTCATCAAGATATTTATCATCTACCGTGACGCAAAGCACCTCTGCTATAAACATATCATGACTTCCAAGCTCAATAACCTGCCTGACCTTACACTCGATATTGACAGGGCTTTCAGCTATTCCGGGAGCGCTTATCTTCTGAGATACCTGCGGAGTAAGCCGCATCTCTCTAAACTTGTCATAGTCACGGCCTGATCGAACTCCGCACCAGTCTGTCGCCCTGGCAAGCTCTGAACTTGTGAGGTTAACAACGAACTCTCCAGTATCCTTAATGATGCTGTGTGAATATCTGCTTTTTCTGACAGATATTGATAGCATAGCCGGAGAACTGCATATGTTTCCTGCCCATGCAACAGTTATAATATTGGGCGTCTCTCCCTCTCTTCCGCAGCTGACCATAACTGCGGGAATGGGATATAGCATATTTCCCGGTTGCCAAACTTCTTTTGCCATTTTTTATCCTCTTATCTATTTCTTTTTTTAGATCAAAGAGTATATTACTTAAGATCTCTTTAATTATCAAATTTCTATCAGATCTGCACTGTTAAATCCCACGGCATACTTGCCGACTCCAATTGTATCGCGAACAGTAACTTCAAACTCTATCTCTGAGTTTGCTCGAAGGTAAACTTTATCGAAGCCAACAAGCTCAAGGTAGTCGTGAATATCATCAGGAAGTCTGTAAACCTGAATTATTTCTGCCCCATCTTCTCCTGATTTGTTTAATAGTTTACCTCTTACAGCATGTCTTCCTGTATTGTAGGAAGGGTCAGCTATCTCAAACTCTGAGTAAGAGATACCATAGCCAAATGGGAATTGTACCGGTATCTTCTCTTTATAGATATGTCTGTATCCGATATGGAATCCTTCACGATAGTGCACAAGCTTCTCGTCTCCAAAATCTCCCACGCTAAGAGCAGAGGAGTCCTCTGCCTTGCAGTAAAAGGTTTCCGGAAGATGACCACAGGGATTGATATCGCCAAGAATCACCTCAGCCAGGGCGTTACCGCCTTCCATTCCATTATAGTACATCCATATGAGAGCCTTGCACTTATCAAGCCATCTTGTCATATCAACTGCACCACCGCCAATCATAGCAACGATGGTATCCGGACGCTTATAAAGGAGCGCCTCAAGAAGTTCATTCTGTTCATAAGGAAGATCAATATTTCTTCTGTCAATTCCTTCAGAATCAATATCATGATTTAAGCCGCCTACAAATATGACATAGTCATAATCATCTACTGCTGCAAGTGCTTCCTCGCGCAGGTATTTCCTATACTGCGATATATTCTTCCATACTCTCTCGCCATTCTCGGCATCGGGACTGATTTCATCAACACTATTCTCGCACTCTTCAGCCTCGGCAGTCTTGCCACCGCCGTCCTCAAGGCTCAGTGCCTGCCAGTTAGTTCCATTTGGAGTAGCATTTTCAACCAGAGTGCTTGCGTAACCTCGAAGGTATGTAACCTCAGCAGCGCCGCCTATTCTGGAGGACAGCCCCATAAGAGGTGAAATCTCATAAAGCGCTTTTATCTCTGCGCTTCCTCCACCATTAGAATGGATCCTGTTGGCATTTTCACCAATCATAAGAATTCGTTTGCTCTTGATATTATATCTTCCAAGCGGAAGAACCGAATCCTCATTTTTAAGTAAAACAACGCTGCCTCTTGCTATGTCAAGGCAGTCCTGTCTTGCTGCAAAGGAATTGTAAGCTGCATCCTTCCTTATCATTACATCCTCATCGAGCATGTTAAGACGGAGCATCAGAATAAGAATACGAATAACCTTTTTATCTATAAGTGCTTCATCTACTTCGCCACTGAGAATCTTTTCTTTAAGCGGCTCTGCAAATTTGTAATTGTCAAAATCATCCGTAACTGACATTTCGCAGTCAATATCAGCCTCTGCTGCCTCTACTGTGTCATGGACTGCGCCCCAGTCAGATACTACAAAGCCTTCATAGCCCCATTCTTTTCTTAATATATCGTTAAGCAGATATTTGCTCTGGCTGCAGTACTCTCCGTTTACCTTGTTATAAGCAACCATTATACTATAGGGATTGGCATTGTCGATGACATCCTTATATACCTGCAGATAAAGGCCTCGAAGTACTTCATCATCAATCTCTTCATCCACTTCAAGTCTTGCAGTTTCCTGATGATTAAGCGCAAAATGCTTCAGGCAGGCAGCCACATCCCATCTCTGTACACCCTTCACATACTCTGTAGCCAGCTCCGATGTCAGATAAGGGTCTTCGCTGAAATACTCAAAATTTCTTCCGCACAGAGGTGACCTCTTAAGGTTTATTCCCGGTGCAAGGATGACATCCTTTCTGCGGCCTCTTGCCTCACTGCCAAGGACACTTCCCGTTCTTGATGCCAGGTTGCGGTTCCATGTTGCTGCAACTGCACTGTTGCAGGGCAGATAAGATACGTAGTCATCAGTGTTTCCAACCGTAATCCACTTTGTGGGGTGAAACTCTGCCCTTACTCCCATAGGTCCATCAGACATAACAAGCGGAGGAATCCCCAGACGGGGAATACCCTTCGTTTTGAAAAGTTCATTTCCATGAATCATTCCAAGCTTTTCATCAAGTGTCATAGCTTCCAGAATTTCTTCTGCGCGATATTTAAGTGTTTGAATAGATCCTTCCATGCTTAACTCCTCATCTTACTGCCATAAACAAATTTCTTTTATTTCTGTCACTTTGCTATCCTGATAATGTGCACATCCTTTGCTGCTATCCTATGCATTCCGGAAGCCAGCTCTATGCCGCTTATCAATTCAGTTCCGTCTTCATGAAGCTCATAAATGCCTTCTCCGTCACCGTGATTTAGTACATATAGAATCTTCTCTTCATCATTTTCTCTGCTTGTAACTTCCACGTCGCCTGAAGTAAATGTAAGAGGGTGAACCCCGGCTTTTGAGAGAACATCTGATAAAAATACGGACTTAAAGTCCTCATCAGTTTCAGTAGCTACATAGTAGCCTCTTCCGTTACCAAGCTTTCTTGATGTGATAACAGGCATTCCCTGATAGAAATCCTCAAGATATCCGTAGTCATCAAGCATTTTTGCACCTTCCAGGTGAATAAGATCGCAGAGCTTTCTCGCATAATATCTCTGACCATGGTAACTGAAATGATTGTGCTTTTCAGTCGGAAAAGCGTCAGTCTCCTCAACCCATATACCAAGTATGTCACGGAGCTTTCCCGGATAGCCGCCTGTTATAACAAGATCGCTCTCCTGAACATATCCGCTGAATACGCCTGTCACAAAGCTTCCACCGCCCTCTATGAAAGTGCGGATTCTCTGATCAAGATCACCCTTGACCATGTACAGAAGCGGTGCGATCACTACCTTATATTTTGTCAGGTCAGAGTCCTGAGATATTATGTCTACGTTCACATTAAGCTTCCTTAATGCCTCATAATACTCTGTTATGGTCTCCTTATAATTCATCTCATTAGTAGGACCTGCAGAAAGCTCAGTTGCCCACCAGTTGTCCCAGTCAAACATCACGGCAACATCAGATTTTGTCTCCATTCCTATAGAGCATCTTCCAATTTCCCACAGTTCCTTGCCAAGCTCAGTTACCTCTCTGAATACCCTTGTGTTACCTGTTCCCACATGATCTATAACTGCACCATGATACTTTTCACAGGCACCTATGCTCCTTCTCATCTGGAAAAAGAGCACGCTGTCAGCACCGTGAGCCATGGCCTGATAGCTCCAAAGTCTCATAACTCCCGGTCTCTTAAGTGAATTATAGGGCTGCCAGTTGGTAACACTGGGAGTCTGCTCCATAAGTGCAAAGGGTGCACCGTCGCCTACACCTCTCATGAGGTCGTGGTTCATAGCAATCCTTGCAGGCGTATCCGTGGGCTGAGGATAGTTATCCCAGGATATGAAATCCATCTCCTTTGCCCATTTTCGATAATCCAGAGGCTTGAAAAATGCCATGAGGTTTGTCGTTACATTAGCTTTAGGTATTATTCTTTTTATCTCGTCTCTCTCAAGACAATAACAGGACAAGATTGCTTCAGAATTAAATCTTCTGTAATCGATGGAAATTCCCTGAAAATCCGTATGCAGCCTTCCTCCCCATACGCTTTCCTCTGAAAGTGCATTCGGCAAAACTATCTCATCAAAATCGTAGAAGGTGTGTCCCCAGAAGGAGGTGTTCCACGCTTTATTTACCTCCTCGATTGTTTTGTATCTGTCTCTTACCCATTCTCTGAAAGCCTGCTCACATTTCTCGCAGTAACACTCGCCGCCAAACTCGTTAGAAATATGCCAGGCGATAATATTCTCTTGCTTCTTATAATGTTCTGCCAGTCTTGAGGCAAGTCTTCCTGCATACATTCTGTAGGTAGGGCTTGAAGGACAGGAGTTGTGCCTTCCTCCGAATTTTCTTTTTCTTCCCTCAAAATCAGTTCTAAGTATATCCGGATAGCGCTTTGCCATCCATGCAGGATGTGCCCCGGTTGAAGTTGCCATGATTATGTTCATACCGTTTTCAGTGACAAGCTTTACGATTTTATCAAGTCTGTCAAAATCGTATTCATCCTCAGAGGGCTGAAGGGATGCCCATGAAAAAACATTCAAAGTGACAGTATCTATTCCTGCCTGCTTGAACAGCTTCATGTCCTCCTCCCAGATTTCCTCCGGCCACTGCTCCGGGTTATAATCTCCACCATAAGGAACTTTTTTCAAATTTTCATTCCAACTCATTTCGCCTCCTTGTTCTGCCTGCGAAATTCCGCGGGCGTCATTCCTGCATGCTTTCTGAATTTTTTGCTAAAATAGTCAACATCGTTATATCCAACAAGCTGCGCAACTTCATATACCTTATACTTGCCCTCGGCAAGGAATGCCTTTGCCTTGCTGATACGGCACTCATTAAGGTAATAGTTGTAACCAGTCCCCGTAGTTCTAGTGAATAATCTCCCCAGATATCCACTGTTATAACCAAACCTCGAAGCCAGATCCTCAAGAGTCAGCGGCTGAGCATAATTTCTGTCTGTATAGGATATGATGTCGTCAATGATGTTCTCTGATGCTGCGTGCTCATGTAGTTTCCCCAGCACCTTATCCATGGTTTCAACCATGTACTGCATAATTTCATAAAGATAAAAGCGCCCCTCTATAAATTCGATTATGCCTGCATGAGTATCAAAAACATCTGCTAACATCGGATATTGCTTTGTCAGTCTGTCCTTTATTCCAAGCAGTATTTCGGTAGCATAAAGGCATGCATCCGAATTGCCCGATATATTATTCTCTATATAGTTGTATAAATCCTCAGTCGCATTGACCATGGCCGTTCTGTTTCCCGCAATTACCGCTTCCAGAATTTTATCCATAATCCTTTGCTTATCCAAAATAACAGCTTTTCCTCGTTCATCCTCAGATATGCCTGCTATACCGGTTTTACCCGCTTTTCTATTATCCGAAGTCTCTTCCGGTGCATCTTTGCTCGTTACATCAGCCCTTACAAAGTGCTCTCCCTCATCACAGAAAAATCTCCTGTCAGCAATGCTCTTAGCTGATTCGTAGGAGCTGTCTATATTAACCGGTGAGTCGACAGTAGTCCCTATAGCTATAAAAATGTTATCCAAAGGACTGTCTGACTCGATCGAATATTTTTCATAATGTGATATGAAGTCCTCAAACCTTGAAACAGCTGCCTTTCCCTTTAAAAGTATGCAGTCGTTTCCTTTTATATTCAGAGCCTCAAAGCTGTTTTCATCAAGAAATGTGGGAAGGAGATTTAGATATTCATATTCTGAGTTTCCCTGCCTTCCTGTGTGGTAGGTCTCAAATATTATCACCTGATATAAAGTTGAAAGAAGGCCCATGGATTCTAATTCATCCCGCCTGTCCTCAGTAAGTGAGACGTCGCCTTCCTCATCCTTATCAAAATATGTTCCAAGCAACAGCTCACTGGTCACCACGCTTTTTGCCTTGCTGCGGATCTGTCCCGAGCGGCGGCCCTCTTTTGCGTTCCTGTCAATTTCTTCCTTTATTTTCTTAACTGTATCGTAAAGCTCATCCTCGTCTATGGGCTTCGTAATATAGTTGGTGACTCTGTTTCTTATGGCATCCTGAGCATATGAAAAATCAGAGTACCCGGAAAGTATGATAAAGTAGCCCTCATAACCTTCTGCTCTTGCCTTTTTTATAACGTCTATTCCATGGATTTTGGGCATCTGCATGTCCATTACCACGAGAGAAGGGTTAAGCTTTTTTATGGATGAAAGTGCCTCTTCACCGTTTGATGCAGTTCCGATGATTTCAAATCCCAGCTCATCCCAGTCGATTATCAGTTTTATGCCTTCTCTGATATTTTCTTCATCATCCGCAATAAGTACGGTTTGCATACGGGACTCCTTTCAAATAGTTTCCGTCCGTTAATTATCATTCTATCACAACGCTTCTTTTCAATTCGTAAAAATTCAATAAACAGAAGATGGAAAAAGCTGCGACCATAAGCCGCAGCTTTTCCTTACAACTAAACACCCAGATTAGGAGGTGGGGGTTCCAAATTAGTTTTCTGCCAGTGCTTTCTTCTCAGCTTCTGCGCGGAGTTTTGCTTCGTTCTCCTGGAATTCTATGCACTCATCATAACCATACTCATCAGCCTGCTGGATCATATCGGCAACAATCTTGTCGAATTCTTCATCACTTTCAGCATAGATAGCCTTCCATGAGTTGTCCTTGATGCAGGTTGATACCTGGTCCCATACAACCTGGAGCTCATCAGAGCGAACGCCGCCTGTGTACATTGTTCCGGGAGCGAGAATATAATCCTGCTTATCAAGATAAAGGTCAGGTGTGTTAGCACCGGCAAATTCTCTCCACTGTTTTTCTATATCAGAGCCTGCCTCTGTAGAGAAGCTTGCCCAGTTACGATAGTTAAAGGTCTCGCCATTGCTGTCAGGGTTAGGAGCATCAAGTGCCCATGTTGAGTTGTTCATCTTGAATGCACCGTCATCATATGTGCCTTCATAACCGTTGCCCATCTCTGTAGAGATATCTGTCTTGCATGCAAGTCCTGTGTCTGTAAAGCAGGTGTTACCATTTTCATCATAGTACCAGCATACATCCTTAGGACCATACTCAGCTGTCATACGTCCCTCAGGTGTTGAGAGCCAGTTGATGATTGCCATGCAAAGCTCAGGATACTCTGTGTTTGCACCGATAGACCAGATTCTGTTACCACCATACACATTCAGACCATATCTGATAGGCTTTGCATCTGTAGGCTTTACAGGGAACATACCCTTGCCGGCAGCAAGATGATCAGGTGTATTGTAAAGAGCGGAACCCATGAAGTTAAATACATTTAAGAAAGCTGTTCCGTTCTGGTAATCTTCCTGCATACCATTGAAGCCCTGTGTCTGTGAGTCGGGATCAAGAAGTCCCTTCTGATAAAGTGTATTGTAGAATTTCAGCGCTGTAAGGTAAGGGCCGTTCTCCTCAAGTACAGGATGGAATGTCTGTGTAGAAGGATCATAAAGGCCAAGACCAAACTCATCATATCCATAATAAGCCGTTGCTGTAGATTTTACAAACATAACCATATCACCGTCCCAATCATTGAAAAGTGATACGCCGTATGTCGGGTTACCATTATCGTCTGTAGGGCATGCTTCCTTCATCTGTGAAAGAACGTCTACAAGTCCGTCAAGATCCTTTATCTCAGGTGAACCAATCTCGTTATAAAGGTCATAACGAAGATCCCATGTATACATGAAAGAGCCGGGATCCTTAGCAGATCTGGTTACATCAAAACCGAAACCATAAAGCTTTCCGTCTGATGATATGCCTTTATTCTTTTCAAGAGCTGATTCCATATTTGCCTTTATATAAGGGCCATATTCACTTACAAGGTCATCCTCTTCCCAGTCAAAAAGCATTCCCTTATCAACTGCCTGCTGATACTGGTCACCGTCATTTCCCCAGATTACAAGGTCTCCAAGGTTACCCGACTCCATACGAGTATCATAGACACCGTCATTTTCAGGGATGATGTTAAGCTTAACATTGAACTTATCAAGCATAACCTTGCCAAACCATCCTGTCTGCTCACCTGAGTAGTTTGCAAGCTGATCATATACATCAAGTGTTACTGTTTCTGAAGGAATGATGTCTGATAAATCTCCCTCCAATTCTCCGCTTGCTTCACCTGCATCAGCTTCATCTGCTGCTTCGCCTTCTTCTGAAGCCTCCGCAGAGCTGTCTGCATCTGCGCTTTCTGCTTCTGCACTTTCTGCTTCTGTGCTCTCAGCTTCATCCTGGCTGTCAGCAGTATCCTCTGCTTCATCAGCAGTGTCTGTACCTGCATCTGCAGGTGTTCCTGCAGGGTTACTTGTTCCGCATGCAGCCATGGAAAAAGCCATAGTTGATGCGAGTAGAATTGATAATACCTTCTTTTTCATTTTATCCTCCTTAACCTTTTACCGCTCCTATCATGATTCCCTTTTCAAAGTATCTTTGCATGAAGGGATAAACAAGCAGGATCGGAATAATTGTTACCATAGCTATTGTGTATTTGATTACTTTTCCGTTCAGCGCCGAGTCAAGTACACTCTTACTGATTCCGGATGTGCTGCCGGCACTCATAAGTGCTGACAGATTACTTGTAGTATTAAGATAAATATAAAGTCTGTGCTGCAATGTATAGAGCTTAGGCGCTGACTGCATAAGTATCAGTGAGTCCTGGAAAGAGTTCCAGTGTCCAACCGCACCAAAGATAGCGATTGTAGCAAGTATCGGTTTTGACAAAGGAAGTATTATTGTCCAGAAAATCTTAAGGTGTGATGCTCCGTCAAGTGATGCGCTCTCCTCCAGCTCTCCGGGAATAGCCGACTCAATGTAAGTCTTAACCAGAATAATGTTGTATGGTGCCACTATTCCGGGGATTATGTAAGCCCAGAATGAATTGGTCAGTCCCAGCATTGCCATGTTCAGGTACCAGGGAATGATACCGGCATTGAAGTACATTGTGATAACAAGAAATCTATACCAGAATTTTCTTCCCCACATTTCATTTTTCGTTACCAGATATCCGACAAACGCTGATGCAAGCACCATGAAAAATGTTCCGAATATCGTCCTTGCGATTGTTATTCCAAATGATCCAAAAAGATCATTTACCTGCAGAAGTCTTATATAGTTTTCAAAATGAATTCCTCTAGGTACAAAGTTTACAAGTCCCTTTCTTACCAGTTCATTGTCACTAATTGTGTTTATGAAAAGATAGTAAAACGGGAAAATACATATTATTGTAAAAACTGCAAATACAGTATAGTTTATGATATTAAAAATGATATCCCCGGGAGTCTTGCGCATCATTTTATTGCGCTTTTTTTCATACTCTCTCTCAGCCTTGGCCTCTAACCTGGCTGCATTTGAAATGCCACTCATTTTCTTGCCCCTTCCTTATATGTATGAGACGGATTTCTTAATCGTCCCATCTTATCGGTCACTTCATCAGACAATGGTCTCTCCTCTAAGTACCTTGCTTATTGTATTTGCAACATACAAAAGAGTTACGCTGATTACTGATTTGAGCATTCCGACTACTGTTGATAGCGGAATCGCACCTTTTACAATACCCATCTTATAAACATAGAGATCAAGAACCATTATCTGTGTTGTATTTGATGAGTTTTCAAAAACCAGGTACTGATCCATTCCGTTTGAAAGAATTCCGGCCACAGCCATAAGGAGCAGAACATAGAAGGTAGGCATCAATCCGGGAACTGTTACATGCCACATCTTCTGAAAGCGCCCTGCACCGTCAACTGTTGCAGCTTCATAAAGCTGCTGGTCAATACCTGAGATGCCTGCGATATAAATGATTGCACTCCAGCCAAGTCCTTTCCAAAGGCCCCAGAGCAGCATCTTGACCCATGTGCCCTGACCGCTCATAAGGAAGTTCTTTCCTTCTGTCCAGAATCCAAGGTTTATCATGAGCGAACTGATAAATCCGTCTGTTGAAAAGATACAAAATGCTATAGCGAATACCAAAACCCAGCTTATGAAATTAGGTATGGTAGTAAAGGTCTGTACAAATCTTCTGAATCTGCTGTTTTTGATTTCAGACAGAAAGATTGCAAACGCCATGGGCAGCCAGCTTGTTGCTATTCCAAGTCCGCTCATTGCAAGGGTATTTTTCATTACGTTGACAATATCCCTTGTTGTTGACTTGTTTCTCACAAGCTGAGCAAACCACTTAAATCCTACGAAGTTTGTCATGCTAAGCGTATCTCCTGACTTATAATCGAAGAACGCATATCTCCATCCCCAAAGAGGAAGGTAGCAGAACACGAATGTCAGTATTATGAAAGGAAGGAACATCAAAAAGAGTTTAAATCTTGTTTCCATCTCAAACTTTTCACTCTTCTGTGGTCTTCCCACAAGTACAAGAACTGCAACTGAGATAATTACCATCAGAACCAGAAGTATCAGCATTACATAGAAAAAATTCTGGAACATGGGCTCTACTTTGGAGGGCTTTGATGTTGCTGCTATCTGAAAATATGCTGTCCAGATGCCTCCCATGGAACATGCTGAAACTACAGCTCCGACTGTGCTAAAGATATTACCTGCAAATTTGCATTTTCTGTTTCCTAGTGACAGACATGCACCAATTGCACAGGCAATTATTCCAATGCAGATTGCAAGACTGGATATGTTAAGTAGTCTCATAGTAGATTCCAAAACCCAACCTTTTCTGAAAGCTCTTCCAAAATTCGATATTAAATTGCCGTATGAGAAACCTGTTGTAAGAAGCGATGTGCTCCTGTTTATAAGACCGCTTACTCTGGCAACATTAAGCCCCGGAAAGAACAAAATGATGAGAAGCGCAACAGAAATAATCCGATAAGGATAGTAGGCAATTTTTGCCGCTTTTTCCTTTTTCACTTTTTTCATCCTCCCTAATACATACTGCTAAAAAAAGCACCCGTAGAGTCGTCCCTACGAGTGTCATTTTAGAAGAATATGCTTTTTTCAAGTACCCGTTTAATCTGACATAAAATACAGTAAATTTTGTACCTGATTTTTTTGCCTTTTATGAAAAGATGATGTTTCTGAATTTTCTGGTAGCTGTACCTGTGCCATAGTCCACACGCTGAGTAAGCATAAGTACTGTTGTCCTTGTCTCCGGATCATTGCAGAAGTATGGTCCGAGCCAGCCGTCCCAACCGTACTCTCCTTTTCCTGCAAGTATTCCTGACTTGTCCGGGTTTTTCATGATGCGCATGAGGTTACCGTATGAGAAGCCTCCAAGACAAACCCAGCTGTTCATGTCCTTCTGCTGTTCATCTGTAAGCTGAGGAGATGTCATAAATCTTACCGTTCTCTCTGATAGAATCTCCTTGCCTTCAAAGGTTCCGCCGTTCATGAGCATTCTTGCAAAGTTTGCATAGTCGTCAATTGTTGAAAACAGTCCTGCTCCGCCTGATTCAAACGCGTTCTTTTTACCATCATCACGTATACCTAAATTGTTGCCACTATAGGGGATGGGCTCTTCTCCATAGCAGTTATATGCCATCGCATATCTGTCCATCTTTTCCTCGGGCACATAGAATCCGGTGTCCTTCATGTTAAGTGGCTTAAAGAGTCTCTCCTGTAAAAAGTCTCCGAATTTCATCCCGGATGCCTTTTCAATTACAGCCCCCAGAATATCGGCACTTGTTCCGTATCTGAAGTGTTCTCCCGGCTGGAAAGCAAGGGGCACCTTTCCAAGACGCTCTGCGAATTCCATGGTGCTCATCATGTTATCTGTACTGAATCTGTCTATCATCTCATTGTAGAGATTGCCTGTTTCAATTTCAGCAGGTGTATCTGTAAACGGATATACAAGACCTGATGTCATATCAAGAAGGTCCTTAATAAACATGGGACGGTCCATGCGTACAGGTCTTCTCACGCCCCCCTCCACTATTTGTTGATTTTTAAAGCTTTCGATATAATTTCCCACAGGTTCATATGGCTCAATGACACCGTCCTGAATAAGAAGCATTGCTGCAGCTGCAGTAACAGGCTTACTCTGAGAATAAAGCCTTACAATCGTATCTCTCTTAAAAGGCTTTTTTTGCTCTAAATTGGCATAACCTGCCTCTGCATAAAGTTCTTCCTTTCCATCCTTAAGGACAAGAAAATTTACTCCTACAAGCTCCTTATCCTCAATCATTTTGTCCATACATTTTTGAAGTAATACATTTTTATCTCTCATTATCATTTATCCTCCCCGGCTTTTTGCCGCTTACTTATCTGGGCAATCTTAGCTCTACACTTGTGCCCTTTCCTTTATTTGATCGTATTGTCAAGCCATATTGCTCGCCATAATGAAGCTTTATTCTCTGATGAATATTGTAAAGGCCTATACTTGCAGCTCCTTTTCCGTCATGATCACTTCTCTTTTCTTCAAGTGATCTGTTTAATGAGATAACCTCTTCCTCAGACATTCCCTTTCCGTCATCGTTTATAGTGATAATAAGCTGCCTGTCATCACTGTTTTCCACCTCATTTTCCACCGCTTCAGATGCATTTTCTACTTCATTATTGCCCTTATTTTTCTTTATTTTGCTCTCGTATTCAGCCACGATACTGATGTGTCCGTTTTTGTCCATATCTTTTAGCCCGTGACTGATGGCGTTTTCCACTATTGGCTGAATGAGCAGCGGCAATATCTCATATTTATCAGGCTGTACTTCGTCTGATATATAAAAATTCCATCCAACCTTTTCACCGAAGCGAAGCCTCTGAATCTGCAGATAGCTCTCCACATGCTTTAATTCATCGGATAGCTTTGCAGTACTTGTTCCTGTGCTGTCAAGAACGTAGTGCATGATCTTTGCAAGGTATTTTACCGAAGTAGCAACATCCCTGTCCCCGCCTCTTATGGCCTGCATCCTTATTGCCTCTAAGGTGTTATATAAAAAGTGAGGGTTTATCTGTCCTGAAAGCATCTTGAATTCCATGTTCTGTTGCATGTTTATAAGCTCCTGCTCACGGATCTTCGCCTCGTAATATTTCGCCTCGTTATCTCTTATCTGCTCCGTTGTCAGTTTTAAGTCATTGAAGGTATCTGACAATTCATCGTCACCGCTGATATTCTCAATAATGTCGTAATCCCCGGTGCTTGCGCGGTGCATGGCTTCTCTAAGAGTATATACTCTTCCTGTAAAATATCTTGAATACAGAACTATGGAAATAAGAGGTCCTAGCATCGCCAGAACAAGTACAAGCAAAAAGCCAACCAATATCTCACGTACTGCTTTGTGTGCACCATAATCGCCCACCAGAACAAAGAACCTGCTGTCAGCCTTATATGGTACAAAGCTTGAAACATAGGTCAGTGCCACTTTTCCATCAAGCATCACATCACCTAAATAGTTGTAGTTTTCAGTATCTTTTGAGAACACCTCCGGCATCTCTTTTTCTCTGTCCTCATATTTGGACGAAAAGAAAGCCGGTAATCCCTCAAGGTTTGACAGCATATAATTATCCGTAGTTATCAGTCTGTTTCTGAGATAGTTGGTACTTATGGTAGCAACAGCATATGCTCTGTTACCGGATGCACCGGTATTGAAACGTCTAACAAGAGTCAGTTCGTAGGCATCCTCGTAATCGTTGAGAGGCACGTGTGTACAGGTGTATGACTCCCATGCATCAGGATCTATTCCCTTATACCACTCATATCTTGAAAAAGGATCGTCAGCATCTCCGCTCCCTGCTGCCTTTTCAGCCGCATCTCCGGATTCCTCAAATCCTGTTGTCCCCACATTTATTACGTAGCCTCCTGTGGGTATGCGGGGATTGTTGGTGTACACATTTATGGTAGATATAGATGCTGTAGATCTCCTAAGGGAGGTGATCGCACGGTTTATCTCGCCAAACTGTCTCTCTTCGTTTTCATCAAAGTTAGTTGCCGAAAACATGTCTCTATAGGCCTGAACCGACACTATAGGCTCAAGGTTTGTATATAGGCTCGAAGTCACATCAAACAGAATGGATTTAATTCTCGTATTCTCTGCCTTTACCTGCTCTTCATATCTGCCATTCATCTGTCTTACAAGTATGATGGCTGCAATGATTCCGATTATTGAAATTGGTATGATCAAAGTAAGCAGAAGTATTCTGTACATCTGCCTACCGACTCTTCCCCGGCGGTTCATGGTGCCACCTCTGCAGCTTTTTTCAGTATCTCATATCTCTGAGCGGCATTTTCCTTATTTATCTTTACTACTTCATCGAAGCCAAGTCTCACCAGGGTACTTAGCATGGTTTCCTTCAGCTTATTGAATTCTTCCTCATCTTTTGCAAATACCATTTTCCACGAGTAATCTTTAATCGTCTGCCTGCACTGCTGTTCAATTGTTTTAATATATTCAGGATAGTCCTCTGATGCCCACTCAGTTCCGGGAATTACTGTTATCAGGTCTTTTTCGTCAAAGTACTGTATCGGGGAAAGGTCGGTTTTATAGTGTTTTTGCCAGTCCTCTGTGATGCTCTGTGTTGTTTTATTTTTATAATCTTCCCAGTTCTGATAATAGAAACCGATACCATCACTGTCATAGTTCTTGAGGTCTACAGGCTTGTAATTCAGTGCAGATACACCTTCGCTCCACGTCTCTCCTCCGAATTCCTCAGGAACTTCAAGATCCTTTGCCATACTTATAAAGGCCTGCTCACCAAAGGGTGTAAGCTTAGCCCCGTCTTCGGTTTTAGTCCAGGTGAGATTCTGTGGTCCTCTGTAATCTCCTGTTGGAGAACCGCAACACTCTGTGCCTTCATCAGAGTACAACCAGTCTATGAAGTCAACCATTCTCTGTGGATCCTTGGTGTTTCCTCCAACCATGATTGACGAATTCTGTTTTCCGTCAGGATCATTTCCCCAGCATATATAACTTGCATCTTCTATCTGTACCGATGCAAAGCCTTTTTTCTCAGCAAGATGTTCATCCGAATTGTAAAGGGATTCACCCATCCATGGCCAGAAGGAATACAGAACTGCCCCATCCTTCATCTTCGAAGCAACCGTCTCATAGTTTTGTGTCTGTGATTCGGGATCCACAAGTCCCATTCGGTTTGCTTCAAATAAAAAGTGCAGCATTTTTATATATAGTGAATCCGGCTCCGCTATCGAAACCATATCACCGGTTTCAGGATTTAGCATGACAAAATCCTGAATATCATAGCCGTATAGCGATACCAGTGCTCCGGCATTCTGCATTGCGCCTCCGTCCCAGTCTCCAAAAAGACTAAAGGCATACACATCCTTATCTGAATCGCTTTTTCCGGCCATATCCTGCATGTTCTTAAGAATAGGAAGCATGTCTTCAAGTGTTGTAATTTTGGGATATCCGGCTTTTTTATACAAATCCCATCTGATGGTGGGAGCATTGGTAGGCTCATTGTTTTCTGATGGCTCAGTAGCCGGAAATTCTGATATCTCACTTGGCACAGCCCAGCTCCCCTCTGCATCCGCAAATACTGATGTCGCTGCTATCTGTTCCTTATATCTGCTAAGGTTTTCTTCCTTTTCAAGATAAGGAGACATATCCAGCACAAGGCCCTCTTTTACAAGCTCTGAGAGTCTGCCTCTGTCCACATTTGTGATTATGATGTCTCCAAGCTTACCCGATGCTCGCATGGTCTCATAAGTAGCCTCGGAGATCAGGTCGGCATTGGAAGAGATTATATTAAGCTGCATATTGAATTTATCTCTGACCTTTTTTGCAAACCATCCGCGCTGCAGCCCCTGTGTATTTGCCTGGGTATCATATACGTCTATCGTCAGAAACTCTGGATATTTGCGTTCGCCCTCCGTGAGATTATCTGTACGAAAAGGAAGTCTGCACCCTGACAGGATGCAGACCGACAATATTATTGATGTTATTTGAAGGATGTTTTTTCTCATAAACCTCATCCTCAGAGAATATCATTCCCTTTAATTTCTGTTTTCTTATAGAAAACCAAGTTTACTTACTGTCTTTTAAATACCGGAATTGACTCGATAGGAGCCTTTGCTGTTATAGTCTGGCCACCTTCATATACTTTACCGTCTCTTATGTCTTCCCATTTTCCGGCAGGGAGGTAAACCTCTCTCTCAAACTGATCAAGCTCAAGTATGGGAGCAACAAGATACTTGTCTCCAAACATATACTCATCATATACTTCCCAGCTCTTCTTGTCCTCAGGGAACTCATAGAACAGCGTTCTTATGATAGGTGATCCGTTTTTACTGGTCTCTTCAAAAAGTGATTTAATGTAGGGCTTAAGCTCATGACGGAGATTTAACTGATCCTTCATTATCTTGAAGTTGTCTTCGCCATAACTCCATAGCTCGTTGTCCTGGCCAGTGTGAAGATATCCACCTCCAAAGTTTCTGTCGTCAAGAGCCGGAATGTTGTAGGGTCCGCGGTCACCATGGATTCTCAGGATAGGTGAAAATACCGCAAACTCATACCATCTGATAAGGAGCTGTCTGAAATCGGGGTCATTTACATCGTCAGTCATGAAACCTCCGATATCCGTTGTCCACCATGAGATTCCTGCAAGTCCCATGTTAAGTCCTGCTGCCACCTGGTCTCTTAATGCCTCAAATGTGCTTGGAACATCTCCTGACCAAACCACATTTCCATACTTCTGGCTTCCTGCCCAGGCTGATCTTAGAAGGCTTACCACAGGCTTATCCTGAAGCTTTTTCATTTTATCGTAGAATACTCTGCTGTAATACTGAGGGTATATGTTGCTCACTTCAAGAGCAGGTCCCATATAGTAACGAAGTGAGTCAAAATCGTACTTTACAAGATCAGGCTCTGAGTTATCAAGCCAGAACATATCTATTCCGAGATCGTAATAATTCTTTTTGCATACTTCCCAAACATACTCTCTTGCTTCGGGATTGGTTGCATCAAATACCGTGCAGTCACCTTCAAAGTCATAGTTCTGAAGTCCGCCTCTCTCGTTTTTCACGAGGAGTCCCTTCTCCTGCATATCGTAGAAGTGTTCACTTCTCTTATCAACTGTAGGCCATACGGATACAACTACCTTAATGCCCATGCTGTGGAGCTCATCCACCATCGCTTTGGGGTCAGGCCAATAGGTCTTATCAAACTTCCAGTCACCCTGCACTGTCCAGTGGAAAAAGTCTATTACTATGCAGTCGATCGGCACACCCTTTTCCTTGCAATCGTGTGCAACCTTCAGAACCTCCTCCTGTGTGCGATAGCGAAGCTTGCACTGCCACAGTCCGAGAAGATCATCGGGCATCTCAGGTGAACGACCTGTAACTTCTGTATAATTTTCAACTATCTCCTTCGGAGTATCTGCCACTGTGATCCAATAATCAAGCTCCTTAGTGGACTCTGCTACCCACTCAGTATAGTTATTGCCAAATGTAACACGACCTACAGCCGGGTTGTTCCACAAAAAACCATATCCAAGGCTTGATACTGCAAAAGGAACAGAAACCTGAGAATTTCTCTGTTCAAGATCAAGGATACATCCTTTCAAATCTGTGTAAGCGTGCTGATACTGACCCATTCCGAAAATCTTCTCACCATCGTTACTCTCAAATTTCTGAGTGATGCGATAGTCTCCGCCCACGTGTGGTCTGTAGTCTCTGTTTATATATTTAAGGCATCTTGATTCTTTTGACTCTGTTCCACCATAGCATCTAAAATACTCTCTCAGGAACATCTTATCATCCTTATAGTAGGTGATCACACCTGCAAAGTTCACAGTTGCCTTCACTCTGCCATTTTTTATTTCTGCAAAAGGTCCGTCTTCTCTTGATGTTATTGAAATGATTGTATTTGAAGAGCAGTCCTTAGCTTCTACCGCAGCATCTGCTTTAAAGCGGTTAAGTGCGCCGGGATCATCTTCTGAGTTTGGTGTAAGTGCCCAGTTTCTTCCTGTAAATTCAGGATACATAGTTGTGCGTACTCTAAAAGCATTTTTTCCCCAGGCTTCGATTCGTAATGTCTCGCCTTGTCTTTTTGCTATAAGTGCACCATTATCATTAGAAAATTTCATACCTTAAACCTCTCTATTTTCATTGATCTATTCTATTTCAATGTTTTACCTGCATTGTATATTTTCTTTGCTATTCTTACTTTTCGTAACCGTAATTATTATACTTTTTCCCCCGTAGTTTCTATACATTTCATTTTTCCCCTTCATTAAACACCTTTATAAGGAACAGTCTTCCCTGACTAACACTTATCTGCGCTGTATTCCCTTTAGGAACCTCGTTGGAGACACCAAGAGGAAAATTGGTGATGATATCTGCGTTTTCTATGTTGTACTTGGCATTTTCTATGTTGACTCCATGAGCATCTCCGCCTGCTGCAAGCACAGAGAAAAATTTGCAGTCATCCGTTACATCCTCTTTTCCTCCTGATGACAATACGGTTATCTCTGAATAATCATCCACTATCATTCCATGCAGCCCCTTTGCTTCCAGCATCATTAGAATAGCGAGATTACCAAGGGAATGGTCGAATCTGTTTCCAAGTACACCCACCAGCATAAACTCCGTAAATCCTCGCTTTATTCCTTCCTTAACTGCATAAACCGTATCTGTATCATCCTTTTCAGTTGGAAGCACTATAGTTTCTGTGTCCATATGCGGATTCTCATGGGAGTCAAAATCTCCAACTATAAGTGATGGCAAAACCCCAAGCTTCTCCATATGAGAGAGGCCGCAATCACAGTAGATCACATAGTCTGTCTCATGAATATGTTTACGTACAAATTCATAATTTCCAATTGTGGCGCCGCCTACAACTACACATTTCTTCATACTTTTTTCATCCTTTTATAATTCAGCCTTCTACATTCCCGTCAAGCTTCAATGAGTCCGTGACATAACACTTATAGCCGTTTTGCTGACAAAATTCCTTTATCTTATCAACAAGTCTCATATCCTGAGTATACTCTATCATGAAAACAAGGAGACCATTCTTCTTTGCCCTGCCAAGGTATTCTTCATAATATGCCCTGTCCAGCGCCGGGTTTTCCCCAAATTCGCATTTCTCATAATCAAGGATACTGCTAAAAACAGACTCCTGATTGATTCCTGCAATCAGATCAGTTTTTCCTTCATCCATCAGCTTTGTCACAAAGCTGTCACCGCCGTTTATAATAATTGGCAGATTGTATTTATCCCTTAGTCTTGTGAGAATATTTACAAGCCCCTTATAGATCCAGCTGTGCTCATACAGGTAATAGACATCAGTATTATCTATAAAAAAACCATCCGCGCCCTTTAACACTATTTCTGCAGCAACATTATCCACTATAAAGTCCTGCCAGGCTTTTTCAGAAACATCCACCCAATACTCTCCTGGCCAGTTCTCATATTCCCCCAAGGTGTATTCAGAGTATTTATCATAGTAATCTCTGAAATCCTCCAGGGAACCCACATTCAGATAGCTGTAAATTCGTCTGCCATGTGCCTTTAGCATTCCCACATCTTCGGCTGATACATTTTGCACATCGATGATTGCAAGCCCTATGGTGGTATCATTATCAAGTTTTTTATGAAGCTGCTCTGCCGTAGCTCCGATGTAGACGCCATATCCCCTTGGTCCATCCGGTGATTCTATGTCGACGACATGTCCTGCTTTTGCATTGTATGCAGGATAAATCATGAAAAGAGATACAACTGCCAAAGAACACGCGGCAGCTAAAGACAACGCTTTTAAACATTTTCTTTTACAGCTTAAATTTAGAAGATTTTTAAACATGTCATTATTCCCTCATAAAATAACTCTGCACATTTTTAAAGTCTTGGAAAATTCTTCTCATAATAAAAAATATACTGCTGGATAATTCCTGCATTTTCTCCATATTGAGGAAAAGGATCAACGCCTCCGTATTCCTCATCAATGGCTCTGGAAATCCACACATCAACAGGTGCTCTGCCCATTCTGGCATATGCAAATAAGCAAACGCAATTGGACACCTTTTTCCCGACACCGTGAACATCCATAAGTGCATTAAAAAGTTCATCATCGTTAAGGCTATCCAAAGCCTCCAGGTCAAGCTCGCCGCTGTTTACCTTTTTAATTGCATCATATACATAGGGGGCTCTGTAGCCAAGTCCGCACTCCTTCAGATCTTCCATGGAAGCCTTTGCCATCTGCAGCGGAGTAGGAAATGCATATACTGCATCTACTAAAGGCTCCTCTGTTTTAATATCGCTTCCACGAAAAATTTCACTACAATCAATTTTTGTACCAAACTTCCTTGAAATAGCTTCAACAGCGCTTGATATGGCAGGTATACTCTTTCTCTGAGAGATTATAAAAGAGATAAGCATCTCCCATTTATCCTGCTTAAGTATCCGCAGTCCTCTCCCAAAATCAATCGCCTTATCCGTAAAATCATGCTTTCCGTATTCTTTTTTACAAATATCCAGATAGCTTCTTTCCATATCGAAATATGGCATCCAGACATTCTCCCACTCCTCTTTACTACAGGATACATCAAAGCTCTTTTCAGTTTCATCATTGGAAATCTCTTTTATAAAAAGCACGTGCTCAGAGGATATAAATCTAAATACCCCGGGCGCAGGCTCTTTTACTCTAAAGCATTGTCCACTGATCTGTATTTTTTTAGGATCAAAATCATCTGTAATTTGTATTCTCACGTCATAACCTCCGGCAGCTCATTTACAGTTTTGCTTACTTATGTATAAACTGTAACACATTCGCTGCATCCACCTTCTCATAGTGTGTTCTTACATATCTGCCATCCTGCAGGTCAAGGTCACTTAGAGATTCATCCTTTGCCAGCGCCATGGCAAGATCATACATCGCCCTGGCCTGTCCTTCCTTGTCATTATATATAGTTCCCATGATTGTCTTATTCACAACGGCCTCAAGTCCCACATCCGTACCGTCTATTCCGAATATAAGCGGTCTGTCATCTGCGGAAATTTTCGCACTGTTATATGCATCCACAGCTCCAAGAGCCATGTCGTCGTTGTTTGCAAGGACAAGCTCTATTCCGTTTCCGGTTCTCTCTATCAGCTGTGCCATCTTGGTCTGAGCCTGAGCTCTGTTCCAATTGGCGATGGCATATCCAACCTTATCAACATCCACGCCCTCTGAGATCAAAGTATTCACAGAATATTCCGTTCGCATAATGGCATCCTGATGTCCGGCCTCGCCCTCAAGTACCACGTATTGAATACGTCCGTCACCGTTCTTGTCAGCATTGGATGATTCTCTTTTTGTCATGTTTGAGGCAAGCTCTCCCTGAAGCCTTCCTGCTTCGAAAGCATCCGCTCCGACATAGTACAGCTTGGGCCATCTGGTTATGTCTTCCTCCACAAGCTCTCTGTTAAAAAAGATTATTGGCACATCATTTTTCTTTGCAAGATCTATTATCGTATTGGGTGCTGTTCTGTCCACCAGATTTACGCACAGGACTTTTGCGCCCTTTGCTATCAGCTTTTCCACCTGTTCGTTCTGAGTGATCTGACTCTGGGAAGCATAGACATACTCTACACTTACACCCTCTTCCACGCAGTTATCAAAGCATTGTATGAGCTGAGATAAAAAGGTATCATACTGGTCATATCCGCAGACTCCAATAAGTATTTCCTTAGATTCACTCTGCTTCTTCCCGCACCCTGACACCAGCAGTGATAAGACTGCCAGCTGCAAAAAAATAATTGCAACTATTTTTTTATTGCATTGTTGTAAATAGGTATTTCTGGTTATCATCCTTAAACATATTCTCCTGATTTATCACGCGATATTCCACAGTGTCATCCGTCATAGGAGAAAGCTTGTGATCAAGCTTTGATACTGCTTTTTCGACTGCCCTGTAGCCCATACTGAACTCATTTGGAACTATCATACTGACAATCCTTCCACTGTCCAGATAAGATATATTTCTAACGGATATTCCCTCTCCGTACAATTCGTATGAAGGGAGGAGCTTTCCATTTTCATCAAGCTTATACTTATACGCCAGAGAATTTGCCTCATAGGCATCCTCTATCTCTCCAAAAAGCTCAGCCGCTACCTGAAGGCTTTCATCATCAAGAGCTATGATCACATCCACCGGATTATCTCTGTAAACCATCTTAAGAAGATAAGAATATTTTTCATTCAGATCATTTTTAAACATCTGAATATTGGGAGAGCGCTTCTTCAAAAGCTCATCCGGTTCCTCGTCGTCAAGTACCACACACCAGGAAGCTGCTGTTTTTTTCACATCCAGAATATCATAAAGCCCGTTTATCTTATCCCTGGTGCTATAGATTGTAGTTCTCTTGCATATAATGCCAATCCTGATATCCGACAGTCCATTCTGATGGCGAAGCAGTACCTCATTTCCAAGAGCTCTTCCTATCTGATAATTATCAGGGGTTATTGTGGCAAACTTGCCCTCGATATCTATATCTGTTTCAGCTGCAGTTCCCGTAAGTGCAAGAACAACATTTCCGCTTATGTCCTTTATGCTTTCCGCTGTGCTTTTGCTTCTGACAAGTTCTGTCACAACAGCATCCGCTCCGGATTGAACCTGTTTATCCACAACCTTAAGCTCGTCTTCCAAATTACCGAAGCCGGAGGTATTAACAAAATCAACCATGACACCCCTGTCCATGGCAGCACTCTCAGCCCCCATTCTAAAGGAGTTCCATCTCTCATTCTGGCTGTCCTCAACCACCACTGCTATTGTATAGCCCTCTTCTTCGACAGAACTCTTTACAAGTGCATAGGTTGAGACAATTATTGCCAGAACCAGTGCCAATGTAACAGCAATAAAAACCTTATTTCTATGTTCAGCCATTTGCACCTCCCTTTTCAAGCTTAATCCTGTTTTCCTCAGTAGCCGGAACAGCCGGAAGATGTATTGTGACCTTCGTGCCCTCATCGGGCTCACTCTCTATTTTAAGACCGTATTTTTCCCCAAATCTAAGCTGGATTCTCTTGTGTACATTTATTAACCCGACACCTGATCCATTTTTACTTGCCCGTTTATCCTCAGTAAGAATAAATGGCAGCTTTTCGGCAGGAATTCCGTAGCCGTTGTCAATTACTTCTATGAAAATGTCGCCATCTTTCATATATCCACGGACCTTGATCTCACCGTCCTCATCCATGTTTTTTACGCCGTAATATATGGCATTTTCCAATAGAGGCTGCACTATCAGCTTAACAGTCAGACATTCCTTAATTTCCTGAGCTATATCATATTCCACTGTAAATGCATTTTTGAATCTGACCTTCTGGATATTCATGTAGTTTTCCGCATGCCGCAGCTCATCCTCGATAGGAATTATCGTGCGTCCTTTACTAAGGGAAACTCTGAACAGGCTCGCCAGCTGGGTTATCATGAAAACTGCATCCTCATAGTGTTCTCCCTCTATCATCCATACGATGGAATCCAGTGTGTTATACAAAAAGTGAGGATTTATCTGAGACTGAAGGGCATCAAGCTCGCTTTTTCTTTTTTCCTCCTGCTCAATAACGATGTCCTTCATAAGTCTGTTTATCTCATCGAGTGAACGCTGCAGGGTTTTTCCAAGATGCTCAACCTCAGAGGTTCCGCCTATATAAATAGTTGCATCCTTTCCTCCCTCTATGCTTTTAATGGACTCGTTAAGCCTTCTTAGAGGCTGCGTCACCTTCCATGTCACCATCTGGTTCATGAATATCATTGCAAGTGCGGTTAAAGCAGCGACCAATATTACAAAGTACCTTGTGCTCTGCATTCCAAGATAAAAATTCTTTACAGGTGTTACACTGACGAGCTTCCAACCGGTGTAACTGACCGTATCCACTACAACTATTCGTTTTTCTCCCTCAAAGCTCTCTTCATATACGCCGTCATCATAACCTGCTGCCTTTGCAAAATTCTCATTATGCATCCCTAGAGAAATCTGCTCTGCCTTCGGGTGATAAATGAGCTGGCCATTGCCATTTATGAGGTAGACATACTGATCTGAATTTGCTTTATTTACGCTCTCCAGCATCTGCTGTATTGTCTGATAATTCATATCCACAAGAAGCACACCCATTCTGGGTTTTCCTCCGTAGTTAAGCTCTACCGCGCGGCTAAGTGAAATCACCCAGTGATAGCGGTAATCTGTCTCATCAGTAAACAGATTTTGAACATGGGGAACTGAAAAATGAAGGTTTTCAAGGCTCTCAAAGGCTGTGGAAAACCAGGTTTGTTCCGGTACCTGAGCATTATCCTTCTTAAGCGCTATGGGAGCGGCACTAATTAGATCGCCGTTACTTGAAAATAATGCAAAGCTCACAAGGTTATCCTTATTAGCTTCATACAAAAGGCTCATTTCCGAGGAGAGGTCCTCTTCTTCAAAATCCATGTCTTTTATAACATCATAATACATGGCATCCGAGATTCTCCTCATCCTCCTTAAATAATCCTCAATACTGTCTGTTGTTCTTGACAGCATAAGAAGGGAGCTATCGGTAAGCATCTGGCGGGATCGTCCTTCGAATCTCTGGTACATGGACATGCCTAAAAAGAGCATACAAACCGATGATACCAGTGTGAAGGATATCAGTATGATGCTCTGAATAGTGCGGGGATACAGCTTTAAGAGATAATTTTTAAGATAATCCCTGCTTGTATTTAGATGGTGATGTTCCGAATTGTTTTTTGAAAACATAGCTGAAATAGTTAGGGTCTCCGTAACCGACCTGCTGCGCAATTACGTAGGTCTTTTCATCTTTTTCTATAAGGAGATTAAGCGCCTTCTCCATGCGGTAGTCCGTAAGATAGGTCACAAATGTTTTTCCTGTCTCCTTCTTAAAAACAGTTGAAAAATAAGCACTGCTCACAGATAGCTCTGAGCATATTCGATCCACTGACAGATCCTGATCAGCATAGTGATCACTCACATAATCAATAGCTTTTTTAACAAAGGATTTGGTGTTATCCGTTCTTTTTTCCCGTAGCAGGCTCTGAAGTTTTGTACAGGTCTCCTTGAGCCAGGTCATAAGCTCTGTCTTATCAAACTGAGACAACTGCTCATAGGCATCATTTTCAGCTCCGAATATATCCTCAGTATTTAGCTGATTTCCGCGCATGAATCTGTAAATTTCACTGATCATCTCAAGCACAAAAAACTTGTACTCAGTAACAGACATGCCTTCATAAGTTCCTTTATTTATGTAGCTCTCAACTGTCCTACAGAGAATATCTTCATCCTCCATTTTTATCTTCTTGAATATCTCATGAAGATCTGCCTCTGTATCATAGTCCTCTTTTTGCGTTGCCGGCGCTATCTCCGAGATGTTAATCGCTTTTGTTGTCCCATAAAGTACCCTGTAAGATACCGCATCCTTAGCTCCGCTATATGATTCCTTAATATCATCTATCTGGCCGACAACTTCTCCGATTCCTATGGTAACATTTGCTTTACATACCGTTTTGGCAAGTCTGCAAAATCTGTCGCAGTCATCAGTAAATTTTGTCTTTTCATCTGTGGCATGCATCTGCGCTATCATGACTGTACTTCCATGATAAGAGAAAAATCTGGCATTATAGCTGCCATCTATACGCTCCTGGACAAGTCTTCGTACAGAAACTGATAAGAGCACATGGCTCACTCCTTCAGGAAGGTCACTTGTGCTTATATGTAATATTGCCACGCAAAAAAAAGGTCCGCTTAAGTCTATGCTGTATTCCTCAAGATATTTGGGAATCTGCTTTTCTTCCATGTTACCATCAAGCAGTGCTGCAAAAAAGTCCTCCTGAAGAAGGGGAAGCGACTCCATGTAATAGCTCTTTAGCTTCTCAAGGTTTTGTCTCTCATCGCGCTCTTTATCCAAGGATTCATGTATTCTTTGAAATACGCTTTTGAGCTCACATGAATCTATAGGCTTTAAAATATATTCTTCTGCCTCAAGTCGAATAGCCTCTTTTGCATATTCAAACTCATCATAGCCCGAAAAGATGATTATCCTGATTCCGGGATACAGCTCCTTTAGCCGTTTTGAAAGCTCAAGACCTGTCATATATGGCATCTGTATGTCCGTCATAACCACATCAGGGACATGATTCTCCGCTACTTCCAGGGCTTCAAGGCCATTTTTTGCATAGCTTGGTTCCTCAAACCCCATCTCTTCCCAATTAAGTTTTCTCTTTATTGCCTGTGTGACTTCTTCTTCGTCGTCCACAAGAAGTACTGAATATTTAAGCATACTTATCCGTTACTTTCTTCCACATAATTACCATGGCAGCCGTACATGCCACTATCTGTATAAGCCCCGCTGTCGGGCTCACCAGTACCAGCCCCGCCATCACCAGAGTGGAGATTGCGAAAAATACAATGACCAGTCCTGCTGCCCTGCAATATCCCTCAATATCCTTCGGGGGTTTTTCCTCTCTCCCACGAACGGCTTTGTAGTCCTTTAGTACAAGGAGCCTGAAAGCATAATAAGCGCATATAACAAACAATAAAATTGATATTCCCGAGTTTTGTAAAATTGTATTAAAATCCATGTTCTCTCTCTATTCCAAATTCTTAAATTAAGCTTTTTATTACTGAATTATACCACAATAGAACCCTTTACTTATGTAATTTCCTCTATTATAAAAACATCGGGATGAACTTCCTCTTTTTTAAGAAGACCTCACCCCGATGTCTGTATTATCATTTTATTATGTTCTGATTACTTCTTAGCAACATACTTTCTGATATCAAGTGAAATAGCTACGAAGATAACGATACCGATTGCAATGTACTGAGCGTTTGCATTTACTCCGAGGTACTGGAGAGCTGCCTTCAAGAGCTCGAATACTGCTACACCGATGATAGCACTCGAAACCTTACCACGTCCACCTGTAACTGATACACCACCGATTGTACATGCTGCAATAGCTTCCATCTCATAACCATAACCAAGGTTAACTGATGCACCACCTGCCTTAGCACCAAGCATGAAGCCTGCAAGACCATACATCATAGCTGCCTTCATGTAGATAAGTACCATTGTAAGCTTTACAGGAACACCTGCAACCTCAGCAGCCTGCGGATTTCCACCGATTGCATACATGTATTTACCATGACGTGTCATGTTGAAGATGAACCATGTAATAATCGCTACACCTATAGCTATAAGTACCAGGAAGCTGATTCCAAGGACGTTACCTGTTGCAATGTCTGTGTACTGCTTAACATATCCGCCAAGAGGTGTTGCATTTGTGTAAATAAGCGCAAGACCATATACGATTTCCATCATAGCAAGTGTTGCGATGAACGGAGGAACATGAAGGAATGCAATAAAGAATCCAGTGATAGCTCCGAAAAATCCTGTAATTGCAAGCACTATAAGAAGTACTACAAAAACGTTTAAAGGCTGCATGTCAGGGAAGAATTTGCCTGAATAGTCAATCTTCTGAAGAAGTGTACCTGCTATACATGCTGCAAAACCGATCATACGACCTGCTGAAAGGTCACATCCGGCAGTGATAACACAACCTGCAATACCAAGAGCTATAACAAGTCTTGGTGCCATATTTGTAAGAATATTAAGGAAGTTACCAACAGTAATAAAGTTCTTGTTTGTAAGTCCTGTATAGAAAACCAGGATAAACATAACTATGATAACTCCGTTATTGATCAGAAAATCTTTCATTTTCTGCTGCTTTGTCTTTTCCATTTTATTATCCTTTCTATTATTAAACAAGGAAGTTCTGCTCTCACTACGTTCGCCAGAACGAAGACATCTACTAAATTCGACAGAACCTCATTAAGTAGCTGTCTTCAAAACATTGTCGCGTAGCTCATTACTTTTTCCTGAGTCATTTCTGCTTCATTTTCAATCTCACCGGTCTTCTTACCGTTACACATTACTACCACACGGTCGCTCATTCCAAGAAGCTCAGGCATTTCTGAAGAAATCATTATGATTGCCTTGCCCTGTTTTGCAAGATCAGTCATGATTTCGTAAATCTCATGCTTTGCACCGATATCAATACCTCTTGTAGGTTCATCCATGATGAGGATGTCGGGGTCATTTGCAAGCCATCTTGATATGATTACTTTCTGCTGATTACCACCTGAGAGGTTTGCAATGTGCTCCTGCTTACTGGGGGTCTTGATCCTCAGTTTGTTAATACTGTCATCAACTACCTTATTTATACTTGCATGATCAAGTACAAATCCTGCCTTAAGGAACTTGTTGTAAACTGATACGCCAACATTGTCCTTGATAGAAAGGCATCCGAAAATTCCTCTAGCTCTTCGGTCCTCTGTGATCATTCCTATTCCGGCTTTCATGGCATCTCTTGAGGATTTGATCTCAACCTTTTTACCATGAATCTTAATTTCACCCTTTGAAAGATTTCTTATTCCGAAGATACCTTCCATAAGCTCTGTTCTCTGAGCTCCTACAAGTCCTCCGAATCCAAGGATTTCTCCCTTTCTGAGCTTGAATGAAACATCCTGGAAGGATCTTGAATGAATTGATGATAATCCATCAACCTCCATTATCACATCACCAAACTCTCTGTCCTTGGGAGGATAAATATTTGTGAGCTCACGTCCTACCATCTTTGCTATAATGTCGTCCATTGACATCTCAGCTGCAGGCCAGGTTCCGATATATGTTCCGTCTCGCATGATTGTAATATCATCTGCGATACGCTTAATCTCATCCATCTTGTGTGAGATATAGATCATGGCAACTCCTCTGCTTCTGAGTTTTTCCATAATCTTGAAAAGTGTTTCTACTTCATTATCTGAAAGAGAAGATGTAGGCTCGTCGAAGATGATTACCTTGGCGTCGTGTGAAACAGCCTTTGCAATCTCTACTGACTGCATCTGTCCGATTGACAGCGAAGAAAGCAGAGCCTTTGGATCAAAGTGCATATCTACTTCGTTCAGCCACTTCTCTGTTTGTTCGTACATTGTTTTATGATCAATTAACTGTATCGGTCCGATTTTCTTAACCGGAAATCTTCCCAGATACATATTTTCGCCAACACTTCTTGCAAGTACCGGCTGTAATTCCTGATGTACCATTGCGATACCCATTTTCATGGCTTCATCAGGGTTATTTATAACTACTTTCTGTCCATCTATAAGAACTTCTCCGGCGTCCATCTTGTAGATTCCAAACAGACACTTCATAAGTGTGGATTTTCCGGCACCGTTCTCTCCCATCAGTGCATGCACTGTTCCTGGGCGAACTGCTAACTGAACGTTATCTAGTGCCTTAACGCCGGGAAATGACTTGGATACGCCCCTCAGTTCCAATTTATATTCTGATGCCATAATCCCTCCTAATTACCAAATATTGTCTCTTTTTCAAAAATTGTGCGGATGCATTTGCGCATCCGCACGGTTTTTATATTTTGTAAGGTTCAAAAAACCTCGTCAGGTGCTCTGCTCAAAGTGATTACTTAACTGAGTCAAGAATCTCCTGTGCGTTATCAGCTGTTACCTTTACATAGTCACATCCGATGTAACGATCGTTTGTCTGGCCGTTAAGGAAGTTGATAGCTGCGTCAGCTGCGCTGTGTGACTGTGAGAAGTGATCGTTGAATACTGTACCTGTCATTGTTCCTGCGATTACATCCTCAAGTGCCTCTGAAAGAGCATCAACACCTACAAGATAAATGTCTGTGCCAACTGTTCTGTTAGCTGCCTGGATTGACTGAAGAGCACCAAGTGCCATTGCATCGTTGTTACAGAATACTACTTCTGTTTCAGGATGAGCTGAAAGTGCGTTAGCAACGAGCTGCTGAGCTGTAGCCTGATCCCAGTTACCAACCTCGTCATCAAGGCACTCAACCTCAAGACCTGCATCCTCAAGAGCCTTGATTGAGAACTCTGTTCTGTACTGAGCATCAACGTTCTCCGGGTCACCTTCGATCATGATGTACTGGATCTTGCCATCTTTGTTAAGGTCAACTGTGTCAAGGCCAAGGTCAGAAATGATCTCGCCCTGGTATGTACCGGACTGACGAGCATCACAACCTACGTAGCATACGTTCCAGTTGTTGTCTTCCCATCTCTGCTCCTCGTCTGCATCGGGCTCACGGTTGATATATACAAGCGGGATGTTAGCGCCAACTACAAGGTCTGTAATTGTTGCTGCTGATGAAGAGTTAACAGGGTTGATAATAAGTACATCAACACCGCTTGTGATGAAGTTCTGAATCTGGTTTGTCTGTGTAGCCTGGTCATTAGCACCATCAACGATTGTGATGTTATCAGCGTTAAAGCCCTGAGCTACAAGGTAATTCTGAAGTTCGTTTCTGAAAAGTGTCATGAAGTTATCAGAGAACTGATAAATGCAAACACCAACCTTCTTGTCAGCAAGATCTCCGCTTACTGCACTTGCAACCTGCTCTCCTGTTTCCTCAGCTGCATCTGCTACTGCCTCAGCGCCTTCCTCTGCTGCTGACTCTGCTGTCTGAGCAGCATCATTAGCTGTGTCAGCTGCCTTGTTACCGCAGCCTGCAAGCATTGACATTGAAAGAGCTGCTACTGTCAAAAGACTTACTACTTTCTTTTTCATAATTTAATTTTCCTCCTATACATTTGTGCATCCATTAGTGCAAAATGCACACGTTTTTCATTACAATGCATATTCTATCAATACCCCTTTCGTAAAAACATAGAGAATTCTTCTTTCGTTCTTGAAAATTCTATGCAGTTTTTTCGAATTCTAAAAAATTCTATGCTTTTTCCAAAGCCATATAAATTCCGTTATGCTCTCCAGTGCATAAAAATGGAAGCTGTCACTCTAGTTTTGTGACAGCTCCCTATTTTGTGCTGTAAATCATCTCAATGAACCTGGATAGCCTACTAAGGCTTTCTTTGTTCCCAAACCTGTTTTTTTACAATGTACAATTATTGTTATTTTTAGTTGGAACTGCTTACATATATTACCTCTCTGTTCAAAATCTTATCCGGCTCAGATTTGCACCAGCTGCGAACTTCTCATACATATCGATTTTTCTCATGTACATCTCAAGAATAAAAGAGATTCTTTCTTCGCTAACCTGCGAGTCCTTAAGATACATTTCTTTGATATGCTCAGGACTCGGGAGCTGCTGAACATCAATAAGTTTCCTGTTCTGAACATACTTTAGCAGTTCCAGTTCTTTTTCCTTGAACCCTTGGGAATCCTGGGATAAGACATACTTATCCGTTACAGGAACAATATCCCTTCCAACCAACATACTCTTACCGCTGTCATAGATGGGCGCCATGGAAAAAAACCTAAGACTATCTGCATCCCTCAGAATAGAAATGTTAGTCAGATGTCTGTCACGGTTACTGAAAATGAAATCAATCAGGATTTCAAATTCAAGATAATCCCTTACAGCGTTCCGGTCCAGTCCGTTTTTATCACATACATTTATGAAGTGTTCATAGCCGGAAATATTATTAGGCTTAAGCTCGCTTGTCATAACTGCATAGGCAGAAACCAACTCTTTTTTCTGAGAAGTAAAAAGCTCAGATGAACATCCAAAATCATAATCCTTACCATCAATATGGAGCAGTGAATACTGCGCAGAATCTCTACCCTGGGCCTTTATGGCTTCACTTATAATGACTTCATTGATACTCTCGCTAGAATATACATCATGATTACCCTTCACGAGCTTTCTGATACCATTTTCGATGATCCATGTTTTTTCAAGATTCCCCTGAAGAGAAGAATTCGGGTGATACGCATCCACTTCTTCATTGCCTACCTTGATTTTTCCAAGCAGTAGGTTTTCTTTAAAGTCGTTGTCAAAAAGGTTCACCTTTTCCCAGGTAAGTTCTGACCCGAGTGGTCTTATCCAGTAAAAATCAGTAAGGCTCAGTCCCAGATTCTGCGTCAAAAAAAGGCCTGTCGTCTCAATCCCATTGTCCCTAAGCATCTTCTCAACCTTACCCTGCTTAATAGGAATGGCACGGTCACGCCACCACTCAATAATACCCTTAGGACTTGTCCTGCTCTGCAGCGGCAAAAGAGCAATGTTCTCCTTTTTTCCCAACTTGGTAATATTTCCATCTTCTCCTATCTGGAGCAGCATCACTTCTTCATTTTTACGCATCAGTGTAAAAATAGCCATATCACTCACCGCCTAACAGTTCATTTTCGTATTCATTCTCAAGGGACATCCAGGCATAATCAGAAATAAAGCAGCTCGGTACATCCTTCTGCTCATCCAGCCTCTTTATCTTTCGAACACCATCAACAATATAATCTATTTCGTAGTGGTTATCGCCTGACAAAAGAAGTCTTCCTGAAATGTCATACTCATCGCTATGGGTAGTCTCTATCAATATCTCTCCCCGATCGCGGTAGATTGCTTCCACGATTGCTCTGTTTACAAATTCACCCATGGTCTCTCCCATAGTTTCTGCATGGGCTTTTATGAAATCAAGATTTCCTTTATCCGTACGCACTCTAATCTGGTCAGTTGAATTGACGTATCTTCGTGTAGCTTCCTTTTGTGCTTCTGTATAAATAGCTCCCATACCTTTTACCTCACGCTAATATAGATACACTATATCTGTAATTATAGTGTATCTATATCATTCGCTTGTGTCAATATCGGCTACTATATGCCTTTAATATATATAAAGGTCTCCTCGTCCTAGAAAAAGCGCCCTCCTCCGAACGGATTTGGACGCATTTTGAAAAATCTGTATTATTCTCTTCTTTTCTCAGGATACTTAATATAGAAGTTTTCCTTCTCCTCAAGCATCTGTTTGTTTGCATTTCTAAGAGCTTTTCTAAGGTCTCCCTCGTCACTATCGAAAAAGCTTCCTATTGCAAAATATACTCCTTCAGGATTGCTCCCTCGTTCTCTTAGTTTTTCCACTTTTTCTTTAAAGCTTTCCTCTTCAGCATTTTCGCATATAACCGCGAACTCTTCGCCCGCTGATCTGAAGACCTCAGTCTCATCAAATATATCACTTAAAATCTTTCCTGCTTCCTCAAGGGCCTTGTTTCCGGCATCGTGACCGTTCTTTTCATTTAAGGCCTTCAGTCCGTTCATCATGCAAAATGCAACACCAAAGGGTCTCTTTTGCCACTTAAGCTGTTCCGCATATTCATCAACAACACGGTTCATGGCAGCTCTGTTTCTGACACCAGTCCTTAAATCCACACTTGTAAGCCATTCCAGCCTTGCCAGGAACTGATTGTTAGCCATTTCAGATGACAAAAACAGCGAAAGTATTTCAAGTGTCTCCTTTATATTATGAGCATCATCCACATCAAAGTTGGTGACAAGTATGTAACCGACAATGTCTTTTCTCTGCATCAGCGGTACCATACATAGGCTTTCCACACCTTCCATCCTGAGCATTTTTGCCCATGCCGGAGATACATTTTTGACACAGTTATCTATCTCATCCTTGCTTCGCATAATGAAGCAGTCGCTCTCACCGATAAGCGAACTCCATTTTTCAGCAATATCATATGAGACTGTTGAAAATGTCTGACCCGCGGGGAGTGCTCCTTCTGCCATGCTTTGACTGATAAGCTCGGTTTTCCTTTTTTCTCTATTCATTGCAATAATACACGCAAAAGAGGCCTTTGTGAAAACCTGTATATCCTCAATAACCTGATTTACATTGACTTTAAAGTCGTTGTCGCTTCTTAGCTCCAGGCAGCTTTTGATAACAAATCCCGCAACCGTAGGTGATATGGTTGAAAACTTTCCGGCATCCATCTCCTTTGTCAGGTCATAAATATACTGACAGTATCCGATTTTCCCGTCTTCATCAGGCTGTAATGGAAGAAAAATATTATCAGACCAGACTCCGAGCACTTTTGTAGAATCTACATAATTATGTATTTTCTCTCCGCTGAATGCCACACGCATGCAGATATCTTCAAATTCACCAAGCTTAGGTATGAACCTGGTATATAATTCACCCTCAACCGGTTCGCCTGTCATACTGAATTTGTCATTTGCCGCAAAAATTCTTATTTCTCCTGCTGTTCCATCTTCATTTTTTTGTACTGAAAGGATTGCACAAGGACTGGTAACAGACTGCGCTATAAGCTTATATCTCTCATAAGTAGAAATAGACGAATCCATAAATTGCCCCCTGACAACATAACTGTAGCGACTATTATTATTTTAGCATAAAAAAATGTATGAAATAGTAAAAATATAATAAACAAAAAGGGTGCCGTACCACTAAGCACAGCACCCATATTACCCCTTTTAGAAACCGCTTGTCCCCCAAACGATTACCCATCAGATAATAAACTAAGCATTAACAAAATTTTTATCAGTTCTTAACCATCATCTTACCGCCACGCTTTGATACTACATCAAAGATAACAGCTGCAAGAAGAACTACACCTTTAACCACTTTCTGCATGTTGGCATCAACACCCATAAGTGACATACCAAGGTTGATAACACCCATAAGAACAGCACCGACAATAACTCCGGGAACAGTACCGATTCCGCCGTACGCAGATGCACCACCGATGAAGCAGGATCCGATAGCATCCATCTCGTAGTTCTGTCCATATGTAGGCTGAGCGGATGTAAGTCTTGCAATTGTGATCATTCCGGCAAGTGCTGCAAGGAATCCCATGTTTGTGTAAGCAAGGAAGTAAACCTTGTTCGTATTGATACCTGAAAGCTTTGTAGCCTTTTCATTACCACCTACTGCGTAGAAGTAACGACCAACTGTTGTATTGCTTGTTATATAACCATAAACAAGAACTACTACAAGTACCCATATAAGAACTGTAGGAATACCTTTGTGCTGAGCAAGCTTATATGAGAAAACAATGATTACTGCTGAAATAGCAACCAGCTTGCAGATGAATGCGCCAAAGAGTTCAACCTCATAGTTCTTTCTTGATCTCTGCATACGTGTGCTAACCTGCATCATGATGAAAAGAGCTGTAGCAACAAGTCCTGCAAAGAGACATGTAAGGTTAAGTGTTCCATTTCCAAAGATGTCATGAATATAGCAATCTGCTCCACCACCAAAGAGGTTTACAAAAGAGCTCTTGTCCTTGATTGAAACTGTAAGTCCGTTAAGTACTACGTTTGAAAGTCCTCTGAAAACAAGCATTCCTGCAAGTGTTACGATGAAAGGAGGAATTCTTACAAATGCAATCCAGAAGCCCTGGAAAGCACCGATTGCAGTACCGATAACAATCATGATAATGATTGCAATCCATACGGGAACTTTCATATTCACCATAAGTGTTGCACCAACTGCGCCTACAAAACATACTACCGAACCAACTGACAGATCGATGTTACCACCGGTCAGTATGCAGAGCAGCATACCTGTTGCAAGTACGAACACATACGCGTTCTGTGAAATCAGGTTACTGACATTCATGGGAAGCAATATTGCTCCACCTGTTCTAAATGAGAAAAATGCTACTACTATGATAAGAACAAATATCATAGTGTTTTTCTTTATAAAACCAAGTACCTGGCTCTTATTCATGTTTTACCTCCTTCTTTTTGGACGACTGTAAAATATAAGTCATAATCTTTTCCTGAGTTGCATCTTTACCATCGAGTTCTCCAACCATTTGGCCTTCGTTCATGACATAAATTCTGTCACACATTCCAAGTATTTCAGGAAGTTCAGAGGAAATCATGATAACTGATTTACCTTCAGATACCAGTTGGTTAATAATGCAATAAATCTCATATTTAGCACCTACATCGATACCTCTTGTAGGCTCATCCAGGATAAGGATCTCAGGATCTGCGAACATCCACTTTGCAAGCAATACCTTCTGCTGATTACCACCTGACAGATTGCCTACATTCTGTTCTACTGAAGGAGCTTTTGTGTTGAGCTTTTGTTTATAGTCAACCGCTACCTGATACTCTCTATCCTTATCAATTATCTTTCTCTTGCTGACCTCCTCAAGGTTAGCAAGGGTTGTGTTAATCTTTATAGGATTGGAAAGGATCAATCCGTTACCCTTTCTATCCTCAGTAACATATGCAAGACCGTGTTTAATTGCACTCTGCACATTCTTAAGAACAACTTCTTTTCCATTTATGAAAAGCTGTCCGGAAATATTTTCGCCGTAGCTTCTTCCAAAGATACTCATTGCAAGCTCTGTACGCCCTGCACCCATAAGTCCTGAAATACCTACAACTTCACCCTTCCTTACATTGATGCTTACATTGTTAACAACTTTTCTGTCTTTATATAAAGGATGGTAAACATTCCAGTTCTTAACTTCCATCATTACATCACCGATGTGATGTTCTCTATCAGGGAAACGATCTGACAATTCACGTCCTACCATTCCTTTGATGATTCTTGCCTCCGAGAAATCATCGACACCCTTGGTCATAGTCTCAATTGTAGAGCCGTCACGGATAACCGTAATCTTGTCTGCAACATAAGATATTTCATTGAGCTTGTGAGAAATAATAATGGATGTAAGCCCCTGCTCTTTTTTCAGTTTGAGCATAAGATCAAGCAAAGCCTGTGAGTCTGACTCATTAAGTGAAGAAGTAGGCTCATCCAGAATGAGAAGTCTTGCCTTCTTCGAGAGAGCCTTTGCTATCTCAACAAGCTGCTGTTTACCAACACCTATATCCTTAATCATAGTCTCGGTACTGTCCTTAAGTCCGACAATATCAAGATATTTACGAGCAAGATCACTTGTCTCGCTCCAATCGATTTTGAACTTTGATCCTCTTTCATTTCCAAGGAACATGTTCTCTGCTATTGTCATATAAGGTATTAGTGCAAGTTCCTGGTGAATAATAACGATACCTTTTCCCTCACTGTCCTTGATATCGTTGAACTTACACACATCGCCATCATATATAATATCGCCCTCGTAGGATCCATACGGATATATACCGCTAAGTACATTCATCAGTGTGGATTTACCTGCTCCATTTTCTCCTACCAGTGCGTGGATTTCGCCTTCTTCAACCTGGAGATTAACATTATCCAGGGCTTTCACACCGGGGAAGGTTTTGGTGATATTTTTCATTTCAAGTAATATCTTCGCCAACTTAACCCCTCCTTTTCACAATCTGCTTTTCCATTTTTTAGCTACCCATTTCTACTTTTATTAAAGCTCGGCTACAAAATCGCCAGGTTTATGCATACTTCGAGGCGGGTCATCAAAGCCCGCCCCGAAAGATTACATTTAATTAGTCTTACTGAAGCTGATCCTCTGTATAGTAACCAGAGTCGATAAGAAGTTCCTTGTAGTTGTTTACATCTGCGAATACAGGCTCGCAAAGGTATGAAGGAATGATACCTGTTCCGTTGTCATATGTCTCTGTATCGTTTACAGGAGCGTCTGTACCCTTCATAATAGCGTCAACCATCTCTACTGTCTTAGCAGCAAGAGTACGAGTATCCTTGAAGATTGACATTGACTGCTTACCAGCGATCATGTTCTTAACGTTTGCTACGTCACAGTCCTGACCTGTGATAATCGGCCAATCGCCTGTGTAGTTAGCTTCAAGTGAGTTTGTAACACCAAGTGCTGTAGAGTCGTTTGAGCAAAGAACTGCGTCAAGCTTTGTTCCATCAGCATAGTTAGCAGAGATGATAGCATCCATTCTGGACTGTGCTGTCTCTGTTGCCCAGTTAGCTGTAGCAACTTCGTCGAACTCAACCTGTCCGGACTTAACTACAAGCTTGCCCTCATCGATGTACTTCTGAAGAACGTCGATTGCACCGCCGTAGAAGAATCTAGCGTTGTTGTCACCGGGGTCACCTGTGAAGCACTCAATGTTGAAGGGGCCTTCAGCATTGTCAAGATCAAGCTGATCTCTGATATACTCACCCTGCTTTGTACCTACCATGTAGTTATCAAATGTTGCATAATAGCTTACAGCATCTGAGTTCATGATAAGACGGTCATAAGCGATAACCTTTACGCCCTGCTCCTTAGCCTGCTCAAGAACTGTTCCAAGTGAATCACCATCGATAGATGCGATAACAAGAACCTGTGCGCCTGAGCTGATCATGTTCTCAATCTGGTTAACCTGAGTAGCGATATCGTTTGATGCATACTGAAGATCTACTTCATAGCCTGCTTCCTCAAGCAGCTTCTGCATGTTCTCGCCATCCTGGTTCCATCTCTGAAGATCCTTGGTAGGCATTGCTACGCCGACCTTGCCGCCGCCTGATGCTGTTGTCTCAGTTGCTTCTGTTGTCTCTTCTGTAGAAGCTTCCTCTGTTGCTGCCTCTTCTGTAGAAGCCTCTTCAGCAGGAGCTGCCTCTGTAGCTGTCTCTGTTGATGTCTCTGTGCCAGATGTTGCAGGTGCGCTGTTTCCGCCACAACCTACAAGAAGTGATGTAGCCATTGCTACACTAAGAAAAGTACTAACAAGTTTTCTCTTCATGTTTGTTTCCCTCCCTATTGAGAAATTTCTGAGAAATTTTCTGTCGGATATTTTTATCCGCTGTTTACAGGATATACAATATCACAGAAAAAATAGGAATAATTTACGAAATTCTGCATATTTTTATAATTTGTTTATAAATAAAAATTACCCTTATAGCATTTTTTTGCTATAAGGGTAATCATTTTTAAAAATGTGCTATTCTGTACGCTTTTAGTTCTTAGGCATTTTAGACGGCACATTCAGATATACATCTTCTTTAAGATGGAATCCGCTCTTTATAATAACTTCATCCATGTTTTCTGCATTTACACTGACAGGATCAATCTTTAGATAAGGTACCTCATATGAGCCATCGGAAATTGTAACCAGCTCCTCATTTTCAGAAATAATATCCTCACCCTTGGCCATTTTGACGGCATATTCCGCTGCTCTTTGAGCCAGTTTCTCAATAGGCTTATACACAGTCATAAGCTGCGTTCCCTCAACTATTCTCTGGCATGCCTCAAGATCTGCGTCCTGGCCTACCACCATTTTTTTCCCTGCAAGCCTTTTCTCTGAAAGCGCCGTTACCACTCGACTTGCAAGATCATCATTTCCGCACATTATTGCGTCGCACTCAATGACTTTTCCCATGTTGCCATAAATATAATCGCCTGCAAGCTCTGCTTTCCATCCATCAACATAATAAGTATCTATTATCTCATTGCCATTTTCTTCCATTACTGATTCAAAGCCCTTGGATACCATAGGTACATTGTTATCACTCTGTGATCCGTTTAGCATAATTACCTTACCACCGGTAAGCCCGTTGTCCACCAGTGCCTTAGCCATCATCTCACCGACCATCTCATTATCAAAAGAAATGTAAAGGTCAACGTCAGCATCACTGATCAGCCTGTCGTAAGCGATGACCTTTATTCCTGCATCCCTGGCTTTTTTTATATTCGTTTTTAGGGAAGCAGAATCTATACAGACAATAACAATCACATCCATTCCTTTTTTTATGAAGTATTCAATCTGCTTTTTCTGTTCAGCAACATCGCCGTTGGCATTCTGGATATTTACCTCGGCCCCTAACTCCTTGGCCATGGATACAAATACATCTCTGTCCCTTTGCCATCTTTCTATCACAAATGAATCAAATGTCATTCCTATCTGAATCTTATCATCATCCTGTTTGTTTTGGCCGCTTTGCCCTTTTTCTTCTCCGGTGCATCCGCAAAGACTCACCATCATAAGTGCTATCATAACCGTTATCGCGGTTATTCTCTTTAAGATTGTAAGAATATCTGAATATCCTTCATGTTTATTTTTAGTTCTTCTGTCTTTTATTCTGTGATTCCGCGTTTTCATGTCTCTTCTGTCTGCCTTGCCGGGAGCTTTCCTTCCTTATATTCTGTCGGAGTCACTCCCACATTTTTCTTAAAGCTTCTGCTAAAATAGTTCGGATCTGTGTATCCGCACATTGAGCAGATTTCCTTCATTGATTTATCTGAATTAGTCAAAAGGTCCTTCGCTCTTTCTATCCTCACCCCTGTAAGATATTCGATAAAGGTACTGCCTTCTTCTTCCTTAAATACCTTGCTGAAGTAATAGGGTGAAATGTTCACAACCCTTGATACGTCGTCAAGAGATATATCCTTTGAAAAGTTTTCTTCAATGTATCTCTTAGCTGTCTTTATTGCGTCAGTGGATTTCTCCTCTCGCTTTATCAGCACATTTTTGCATGCAGAAGAAATTTTATCTATAAACCACTCTCTTAGCTGATCTGTCGTATCGAGAGCCATAATCTCCGGAAGATACTGATTTCTTCCTGAATAGTGATACGTCTGGCCTCCGTTAAGGTACATTATACGTTCTGCATAAAGCGAAAACTCTAGCACTTTGAGTCTCATGTCCATTAAGTCTCCGCCATTAACAGCATTGCTCATCCAATCCGCGTATTTATTGGCAATAGTAATTGCTTCGTCAAGATCGCCTTTTGAAACAGCCTCAAAAAGCGGTTTCTCCAAATCTATAGGATATCCCTCATCATAGTCACAGCTTATGGGAAGATCCTCAACATGTGCCACCGTTCCCGTTGTAGCAATGAGTGCATTAAGTGCTTCATGATAAGAGTCTCCCAGTTCTCGCAGCGGTTTTATTTTTCCTATTCCAATGCGGAATTTAATGTCTGTCTTTTTCTTGAGATACCTTGCAAGATCCCTTGCTTTGTCTACAACCTCAGTTCTCATGGCATATTCCATCTTCTGTGAATGTGAGGGAACAAGCACTGCTATCTTGTTTGCCATTACGTTTCCGATTTTACAGTCAAAAAACTCTTTTACGCCCTCTCTTATCTCCTGATACTTTCCGGAGATTTTTACAGAACTACCTATAGCATTAGTCATGTGGTTTCCCTCCTGAGAGTCACCACTGACTATAGCGAGCATATATCCGTAATTTTCCTCTATTCCCAAAATAGTCTTGTAGCTGTCTATATCCTCGTCAAAGTGTTCCTGAAGAAGTATGTCGTATATAAGTCCATTCTCAATTATTGGCTCAATAGTCTCCAGCTTTTCCTTTATTATAAGGTCATTGCTTCTCTTTTCACGCTCTCCGTCTATCTGAGCCATGGCCTTCTTTAGGACTTCTATAATCTTCATCCTGTCCACAGGCTTATTAATATAATCAAGAACCCCAAGCTTAATAGCTTCTTTTGCATAATCAAACTTATCGTAAGCAGTCATCACTATAAAAATAGTGTTTCCGGAAAATTTCTTTATTTCCTTCATGGCTTCAATACCATTGATTCCGGGCATGTGGATATCCATCACCGCTATGTCCGGTCTGAAGCGCTCTGCAAGCTCAATTACACTTCTTCCTGTTTTTGCAAATTCAATATCGCAAAGGTTCCCAAATTCCTTTTCAATTATGAATTTCATTGAGTCAATAACGATTCCCTCGTCATCGGCAAGCATTATTCTGTACATTTGTAACCCCTGATTTATCGGCTATGCCAATACCTTCCTAAATATCATTTTAGCGGAAGCTTTATCAAAACCTCACAGCCCCGGCCAATGCCTCCGCTCCTTATGGAAACCACATTCTCTTTTCCCGTGAAAAGCCTTAATCTGGAAATAACGTTTACCATTCCAATTCCGTTATTATCATGTTGCTTTTCATCCTTACTCCAGCTTCCATCCAGGATTCTGTCTATATCTACAAGACTTATCCCCTTTCCATTATCACCCACACTTATGCATACATCATTGTCCTCGCGATATACCTTAAGGGTTATCACACCCTTATCCCCCATCTCTCTGATTCCATGGTTGACCGCATTTTCAACTATAGGCTGCAGAACCATGTTGGGCATGGCTATTGAGAGAAGCCTCTCATCTACCTGTTTGTGATATTGTATATCACCTGAGAATCTAACATTCAGTATCCTGATGTAATTATCAACAAGGGTCACCTCTTCCCCTACTGTCACTTCGGTCTCATGATTTTTTACATTATATCTGAAAAAGTCTGCTACTGTCTGTACATATTCGTAGGTTCTGTCAGCTCCCTCCATCATTGCAAGCTGAGCTCCCGCATTTAATGTGTTAAAAAGGAAATGCGGATTTATCTGGGCCTGAAGATATTTTAGCTGAGCATCCTTAAGGTGTGCTTCCATCGTCAGCTCCTTCTCCTGCATCTGACGTTCCTTTTCCATGCTCTCTCGCTGTCTTATAATATATTCCTTTATACTGATGACCATCTTGTTGAAGGCTCCAATAACTATACCAATCTCATCATGGTATGGTGTCCCCGGAAGTGTGGTATCAAAATTGCCCTCTGCCACCTCATTTGCCGAAGCTGCCAGCTTTTTTAAAGGACTTATCATCATTCCAACTATTATAATGATGCTGATAATATTCCCTATCATTACAAGAGTCAGTACCAAAATGGAAATAAGCTCAAACGCTCTGAATGCCCCCGCCAGTTCAGTGTAGCGCTCTGAGTTGTTCTTAAACTGTTCGTTATTCAGTCTTGATATATATGTATTTATATATTCATAAAGCTCCGTCGCGTCCTCATAATGAGTTCTGTACTTCTCAACATTTCGTCCACGCTTAGCTTCTATCGTCTGCGATACCCCATCAAGATAATTCATGGACATGTTACTGATATTGCGCTTCATTCTGCTAAAAGCAAGATCCGTAACCTTTCCTCCAAGCTCTTCAGCCAGATTTTGAAGGCTCTGGGCACTTTTATAATAGTTTTCCAGCGAATCAGTGGTCTTGGAACTAAGATAAAGCGTCATATTGTCCTGAACCGCCGTGAGGGATTCAGACAACTCGTTTAACTGCCGGTTGTCCTGATATACCATCTCCATATCAATTGCCATACTGTTGATTCCCAACACCAGAAATACATTGACAATGAAAATCATGATATTGGCAACCATGTAGATGCTTACGATTTTCTTTTGAAGGGGGAGGTTAAAGAACCTATTCATTGCTCTCCTCCTTCTTTATAAATTCGTCCACATTATTTCTGTTTATGAGCGTAACGTCCGCAGTGAAATATTCACTGGTATTACCATATTCATAATAATCAGAAAGAGCATCTATGCAGTATTCTCCCATCTGCTTTGTATCGATTGATATTGTGGCATATACAATATTTTTCTCAATCGCACTTACAATAGACTCTGAATTATAGTAGCCAAGAATATTAACATCTCCAACTTTATTAAAGTCAACAACTGCCTGGTAAGCGCATACTGTATTTTGTTCATTAAGGCATACAATAACGTCCGGAACACTGTCATTTAAAAAGATATCTCTGATAGATTCCTCTACAGAAAAGGCATTTTTATTATCCACAGGTACAATAGAAATTGAAAACTCCGAATTTGTGGCATTTTCCTGATCCAGTGTCTCCTGCAATCCTGATATTATGATATTCTGTCCGCTATCCTGGGAATCCGTGTTAACAAGAACTGCTATCTGCATAGTTTTGCGATGTCCCATTTTTTCAGATTCAATAAAGTCTTCTCTTCGCTTCTCCTTAATTATGTTGAAAATCTGTCTGCCATACTCTCTTCCGATGTTATAGCTTCCCACTCCCACAAAGCTTCGCCTGTTGGAGTGAGTGCTGTCACCATATAAGGTTATGACCGGAATTCCTTTCTCATCAGCTTCATTTATGAGAGAGGTCATCTCCTCATTTTCACTGGCAAAAACTATAATCCCGTCAACCTGTGAAGCAATAGCGATTTTCATCAGCTGCTCACAGCTGTAATCACCGGCAATGTTCTCACCCAACAGATCAACGTAGACATTTTGTTCTTCAGCAGCTTCCAAGGCTCCCTGATATACCGACTGCCAGAAATCAGATTTATAGTTATCGGTTATCATTACATAATATTTGTCGTACTCTGTTGCCTCCTGAGACTTGCCAATATCTGCCATATAAAAACGAAAAACAAGTGCTCCCACCACCAGCGTTGCCATGGTAAAGAGCACAGTTGTAAACAGAAGTATTATTTGATTATTAAGTTTATTAGTTTTTTCCTGTGTCCCCATAATCTGAATTTTAGCAGATTAAAGGTTATGGCTCAATGAGGAGTTTTTTATAACTTTGATATGCTCCATATGCTCAATCTATCTATTTTACAGGTCAAATAAACTCATCTGAGAATATTTCTCCGGCAGGTCATTTATGAAATGAAAACAATCCTCCGGGCTTGACAGAATCCCATTAGCCTTACAGATTTTTCGAAATATCTCAGTCAATTCCCCGGCTTTGGGACTTGGCAGTTCATATGCATTTCCATACTGTTTGATATAGCGTTCTTTCATCCCGGGAAAATGCTTATCAAGTGCTGCATAATAGTATTCTCTGTCGCCATCTCTAAGCGTCAATCCCATTCCAAAATCTATGATGCCCTTTACACCTACACGAACACATTCATTCAGGATGGATGTTATATTTTCCTCCGTATCATTGATGAAAGGCAATATCGGTGTAATCCATACGACTGTTGGAATGCCGCTTTTCTGCATTTCTTCCAGAACTTCTATCCGCCGCTTTGTATTGCAGACATTTGGTTCAAGTATTTTACACAAGTCATCATCATACGTCGTAAGGGTCATCTGTACCACACATTTTGCAGAGCGGTTTATCTCATCCAAAAGGTCAATATCCCGAAGAATACGGTCAGATTTTGTCTGTATCGCCAGCCCAAAGCCATATTGCAGGATAATCTCAAGACATCTCCTTGTAAGTCGCAGTTCTTCCTCAATATGCATATATGGATCTGACATCGAACCCGTACCGATCATACACTTTCGTCTTTTTGATTTCAGTGCCTTTTCCAGGAGCTGCGGGGCATTCTGCTTGACTTCAATATCTTCGAAAGGATGTGTAAACTGATAGCACTTGCTTCTACTGTCACAATAAATGCAGCCATGACTGCATCCGCGGTAGATGTTCATGCCACAGCGCCCTCCATTTGTGGTTAGTATTCCTTTTGCATCGACAAGGTGCATATCAGCTACTTCCTTTCGTTATTCTTCGTCAATCCCACATATTTCTCTTATTGTTCTTCTTATAGGCCTTCGCCCACTTTGAAATTTGCTTTTTCATTGCATGATTGTTGGTATTCTCTCTGCCCAGATTTTTATACAGTTCATACCTTTCCACAGATAATTCCCCGCTTGCGATGGCTGCCTTAATTGCACATCCGGGTTCCGTATCATGCCTGCAATTACTGAATTTGCATCGGCTCTCCAGATTAACGATGTCTGAAAAAGTCTCATCGATTCCATCCTGTACATTTGCCATACCGACTTCACGCATACCCGGAGTATCTATGAGAGTTACACCACTTGGTAATTCGATCAGCTTACGGTATGTGGTTGTGTGTCTTCCCTTACCATCATCTTCTCTTATCTTAGATGTTTTCATGATATCTTCCCCGGTAATGGAATTGATCAGTGTCGATTTCCCTGCGCCGGATGAGCCCATCAGGCATATAGTGGTTCCGGGTGTCATGTACTCTTGTAGTTCCTCATTGCCAATACCGTACAGGGCCGAGATTGCATGGACTCGCACTTTATCTGATATCTGCTCCACTTCACGTACATACCTTCCGGGATTGTTGCAAAGATCTGATTTTGTAAGAATCACAACCGGCTCTGCTCCGCCGGCAATTGCAATACTTACATATCTAGCTATGCGGTTATAGCTATAGTCCTCATTAAGTGATGTGACGATGAAAAGATAATCTACATTAGCTGCCATATATTGCATAACTCCGGTCTTAGCCTGGTCAGGTCTTTGTAATAAGCTTTGTCTCTCACAGACAGAAAGAATTGAGCAGTCTCCCTGCCTGTTATACAAAAATGTCACATAATCACCCACAACAGGGAGTTTATCCGCATCTTTCTCATAAAAGTTTCCTTTCAGCTTTGCAGATAATTCCTGCTCCCAGAACTTTATCTTATAGCTGTTTTTACCGACCTCCGAAACTCTTCCCAGCTTTTCAACATGAAGCCACTGGCAGGAAAGCTTTAACGGTTTGTAATGAGGAAAATGCCTGGTAAATTCTTCTATTTCCTTTTCGTCCTCACACGTTTCAAATATTGGAGCCTCGTAAAAATAGCCGTGGATATCTTCAAAATCATCATTTAGCGGAAGTGCCATAAAAGCATTCGTATTTCCAAATGCAGGGTGATGGATGTCAAAGTGATCACAGGTCTTAAAACCGTGCTTTGGGTAATAATCCGGTTCACCGCAGATCACAATACCTTTATATCCGGCATCCTTTGCTAAAGGCAGAGTTTCTTTTAAAAGAAGCGCTCCTATTCCCATATTGCAGCACGTAGGTTCCACTGCAAGTGGTCCGAATGTCAATACCTCATACACTTCATCGCCATCTACCACCTTGGCCTTGGAATAAAAAATAGCCCCTACTACTTTTCCGTCAAGTTCTGCCACACGGCTAAGCTTTGGCAAATATTCGTCAGCAGTTCGAAGCTTATTTACCAATAAGTGCTCATTGCATCCGGGACCATGCAGGTTCCAGAACGCGCGAAGACTCATAAGCTCAGTGTCATAATAATCTTCTTTTGTTTCTTTTCTGATAATAATATTATTCAATTTTCTGTCTCCCTTTTATCTTAACATAATCAATATTCAAATCAGGCTGATAGTATGGAGACCTTATATAACGGAAACTGCCCAAAAAGAGCAAAAGAAAACCGTGACTAATATGCCACGGTTAATTGTCAAAACATTTATCCCTATAAGATTTAAAGGACAGAAACCGAGGTCATCATACTATTTACATTTACAATCTCTCTTTTAACAACACACATTATGATTACCTCTCTTTCCTTAGTATTTTTATATCTAAATAATTATAGTCATTAATAGATCTTTGCGTCAATGTCTTTTAGAATGATTGTAGTATGATTATTTGCATATGCAATCGATAAACTTCAAATTTGCACGAATAACCTCTATCCCAAATGTGACTATCGTTCAACCAAAGTATCGCACAGCGTAAACACAGTAATAGCGAGGATATTATTCTAAATCACTTCTTGATATAATGTACTAAAAGAAATAAATACCTCGATTATTGTTTTTATTTACGCGAAAGATAAAGTCAAGCAGTGCTTGAGGGAATCTGACTGAGAATGCGCGGAGGGAAAATATGCAAAGAATTGATGAGTTTCCAACACATGAGCTTAACGGGGTTAAATATCGTATAGGCAGGCCTATGCCTTTTGGCGCAGAAGTTGTTTCAGATAACTGCGTGAATTTTTCTATTTATTCCAAAGATGCAACTAAATGTGAGCTGCTTTTATATCATCGTGGTGATAAAAAGCCATACCTGATTCTTGAACTTAAGGATGAGTTCAGATTGGGCAGTGTTTACTCTGTCATGATATTTGATATTGACTGGGAAGAGACAGAGTATGGCTATCGCTTTGATGGGCCTAATGATATAAGTCAGGGCTTTCGTTTCAACCCTTCCAAAATTTTGCTGGATCCTTATGCCAAGCTTGTTTCAGGATGTGATAAATGGCATCAGTACACATATGCGGATTCAGATTTTAAGAGACGCGGTCGTATTATTCGTGAGGACTATAACTGGGAAGGCGACAGACCTCTTGAAATTGCCCCACAGGATCTAGTCATATATGAGATGCATGTCCGAGGCTTTACCAAACATGACTCCAGCGGGGTCAAATACAAGGGAACATATGCCGGCATAGTTGAAAAAATCCCATATCTTAAGAAACTTGGAGTTAATTGTATAGAGCTTTTACCTACATTTGAATTTGAAGAATTCATACCGGGTGTACCGGAAGACTGCTGCAATTATTGGGGTTATGTTACCTGCAACTATTTTTCTCCAAAGACAGGATATGCATATTCCGGGCCACAGGGGCTTGCTGTTGATGAGATGAAGAATATGATAAAAAAGCTTCATCAAAACGGAATAGCAATAGTACTTGACATCGTTTTTAATCATACAGGCGAATATGGAGATGAAGGAGAATACATTTCATTTAGAGGAATCGATAACAGAACCTATTATATTATGAATTCCGACGGAACGTATTCAGATCTGACGGGATGCCGAAATACCGTAAATTGTAACAATCCGATTGTCCGTAATTTTATCATTGATTCTTTAAGATACTGGGTATCTTCTTATCATATAGACGGATTCAGAGTAGATGAAGCACCTATTTTTGTAAGGGGACAGGATGGAGAACCGCTGCTATCACCACCACTTATGGAGTCCCTGGCTGATGATCCGATTTTAAGTCATACTATGCTTATTTCAGAGGGTTGGGATCCATCGGGACTTTCAACAATAGGTAATTTCACTAATACATGGGCAGATTGGAATGCAAGAACAAGAGATGCTATAAAGCGCTTTATTAAAGGCGGAGCAGAGAGTGGCCCGGATATTATAAGATCAATAGAGGGCTCACCTGATATGTTTGCAAACGGAACACCGGCTTCATCGGTAAACTATATTATTTCCCATGATGGTTTTACATTGTACGACACTGTGAGCTATCAACAGACACACAATGAAACTAATGCCTTACCATCACCCATGGACCATGATTATGATAACTGTTCCTGGAACTGTGGTGCAGAAGGAGATACAGATGATAAAGAAATAAATGCGCTTCGAAAGAGGCAGATGAAAAACGCAATGACGATACTTCTTTTAGCTCGCGGAATTCCCATGCTTTTGGCAGGAGATGAATTTGCTAATACCCAGTATGGCAATAATAATGCATTTTCTCAGGATAATGAGATAAGCTGGCTTGATTGGGACAGGCTTAAAAAGTACAAGGACGTTTTCGAGTACGTCAGGCGCCTTATCAGCTTCAGAAAAGAACACCCGGTAATTCGTCGGGAAATATATTACAGTGACTATAATTCCTCAGGGTACCCTGAGCTTTCCTGGCATGGTGTAAAAGCATGGGAAATAGACAGATATCAACCGTTTCTTGTTTTTGGCTTTATGTATGCTGAGCCAAAGGCAGATTTTAAAGTAAAAAATGATTGCTTTATATACTGTGGTATAAATTCCCATTGGGAAGAACACATTTTACAACTTCCAATTATTCCGGAAGGAATGGAGTGGAGAATTGTTCTGTACTCAGGTGATGAAACCGGAAAAATGAAAAATGTGGTATGTAAAGACACTATTAAACTTATGCCTCGTAGCTCAATGGTACTTATAGGCACTTATTGAGTTCAACGATTGTGTCTTTCTTGAGAGTTTGAAACTTTTTCTAAATATGGGTATTCTATGATAATTTAGATTTATGAGGGAGCAATCAGACTGGTTGCTTCCTTTTTCTGACTATATATTTATTAAAGATATAAGTCAATATCAGTTTGTGATTCCTACGCTGCCCCCCGAAAGGCAAATCGCATATAAATAAAAACTCCACCATGTAGAATTCTCAATTATCTTACATGGTGGAGTAAAATGTTATTTATTTACTTGATTTCTTAAACTTACAGGAACGCTTTGAAGCCCCTGCCTTAGTGACCTTTTTTAACGCTTTTTTATAGGCAGCCTTGTTTTTGGCAAGTATAGTAATAACACATTTTTTGTTGCCAATTTTAAGGGCGCCCTTTTTAATGGTATTAACCTTGTTGCCGTTGATTTTAAGAACTGTCAATCCCTTACATTTGCTAATTGCGTTCGCGCCGATTGTCTCTACAGCTGTTTCAGACAGATCAAGCTTTTTCAGCTTTACAGCTCCGCTGAATGCTCTATCTCCAATAGAAACCACATTTTTTCCAACCGTCAGGTTGGTAAGTTTTTTATTCTTGAAAAATGCTTTGTCAGCAATAGCTGTAACCTTAAAATTATTAGAATTAAATGAAACTGTATCCGGCACGGTGACAGAATTCATATTTGTGTCTTTAGGCTTTACAAACATTGCTGTGTCATTGCCGGTTACTTTGTAGACCGATCCTTCTGAATCGGTAAAAATGGTATCTATTGCAATGTTGTTGCCGGTTTCTTTGTTATCGTTTCCTTCGGATTCGGTAACAGGAGCATCTGTTTCTGTCTTTACAGAAATAAGGGTAAGTTTAAATGTATAGTCACCGGTAGCTCCCTTTCTTTTCCATACTTTAAGATAATAAGTTCCCGGATCAAGTTCATCAGTATCTCCATCAAAAACATTTACATTTGAAGACATATTGCTTGAACTATCCCAAATTTCACTTCCTGATGAATTGTAAATTGAATAACCCAAAGAATCTGTATTACTTTTTACATATAAATGAGGTGTGCCTTTTGTAGTCACTGCAAACTTATAATAGTCATCACTCTCATTAACCGCCATCTGGCCCTTGTAGTCAGTTCCAAGAATAATCTCATCAGCTTCGTCAATAGTATCATTGGTATGTGTTAATGATTCATTAACGCCTTCTGTCTCATTGGAAGAAGTCAGAGTATTGCTGAAATTATATATTCCATGCTTGTTGTTATCTGCCCAAAAACATACATAGTAGGTTCCAGCTAAAAGGTCATAGCTTTTATTTAGTCTCAAGTCGCCTGAATTAACATAGCCACCATCACTTAAAAGTTCAGAACCATTTTCCAGGTTTATAGTCCAATGGAGATTAGAAAGGTCAGAAGTATTTACAACAAACTTCATTCTAACGGACTCAGGAAGTGTCAGTTTGTAATAATCGTACTTATCACCTGCTGCAAGCATACCTATAACATTCTGTCCTGGCTCTATTGAACTGGCATATTCCATAATATCATTATTATATCCGTCAAATTCTTCTTCAAATGTTTCATTTGATGATTTAAAGCTTATGTTTCTCATTTTGTACTTTAAATCAAACATATCTGCTAACTTGTATACTTCAAAATGATATGTTCCTTTATTCAATGAATACTTAAGAGACTTGATGTCATTTGTCCATAAACTAGTAACAGTTGCTCCAGTATTTGTAGGCAGCTCATTATTATACATATCTTTTAGTACAATATACGTTCCGGCATCTCTATCGAAATTAAAACCAGCGGATTGTATACATTCAATAACTACTGAAACCTGTCCCGAAGTTGGAATACTGAATTCATAAGAATCTGTTCCTTGGCCCTTTAAGTTGTCAATAACACCCGTTCTAAACGGATGCTGCTCATCGAGCACAAAGGTTTTGGAATTAGGTCCTTTTTCCAAGGCCTTAGCACTCAGCCCCAGTGAAAATAACAGACAAACACACACAGCCATGCTTGCAATTGAAACAATTACTTTCTTCATACGCCCTCCCTATTTAATTATCTGAGTCTTCAGTTCTGACTGATATATTATACATCCCTTATTTTTAGCGAGCAACAACTCGATGTGACTAGGCGCGGCAAGAAGAAAAAATAGTGCAATGGCGCAGGAATAGTCCCTGTGAAAGGAGTATCGATACAATTAAATTCTTAACTGGGCTGAAATAGTTTCGCCTGGTTTTATCATGCTATCATCATCCGTAATTATTTGCCTTTCTTCTTTGCCACTATGAGATATCTGTGAATAGTACCTTCTACAAAACCATTCTTGTCAATTGCTTCCTGTATTTCAAGTAATTTATCAAAGCATTTTTCAACAGCGAATCCCGGAAATTCCCATTCAATGATGTGCGCAAACCACACAAATGCTCCTACATCGTAGAACCTGATTGGTTTAAATACTTCTTCAGCTCTTATTATCTCAAAGCCTGCTTCTTCAAACTTCCTTCTCTGAATTGACAATTCAAGTTCTGGGAAAGGTGCAGGTACATCCGGTAGAACCATCTCAACAAGATCTCTGTCGTTCTTGCTTCCTACCTGCTGTGTAATAAAAAGCCCTTCCGGCTTGAGAAGTCTATGTGCTTCCACAGGATCAAAGCTTCCATGCCTGTTTATCATTATGTCAAAAGAGCTGTCAGCAAAAGGGATATTTGACTCATCATCGCAAGGTCTAAAATCAATCCCAAAGGGTAAGAGAACCTCCTTACACAATTCAACATTAGGGGCATATCCTTCAGTAGCAGCAGTGTTCTTGTATGGGTGTTTCAAAGATAATAAAAACTCGCCACCACCTGTATCAAAATCCAATAGTTTCATATCAGGAAGAAGAAACTCCTCAATTATCTTTTTGTAGTCCCATGGGAGGTCATCCTCCTCTTCATATCTGTCATGTATATGAGAAAAATCCCAACCATGTATATGAGCTATCTTCTCCTCTGCTTCCCACTCTTTTCTTAATTCTGTTATTCTATCTGTATTCATATCTGCTCCTTTTTCAAATAATTGTTAGTTGTTATTATTTGTTCGGTGCAGTATGTGACAGCAATAAACTTCCATTAACCTCGGCACAACCTGCTGTCAGCATTAAAACTGCACCGAGTAGTTATCTCGTGTTCTCATGATTACCTCCCATGTGACCTCAGCTTATCCTGCTTGTCACAACAAAAAAAATTTTACACAAGGCTGGAAACGCGCGCAATCTTCCTTGCATAATTCAAGCACTCTCCAGCATATCCCCTCTTGCGATACTCAGCATGAGTTACAACAATTTCTACGAATGCATATGGTCTTACATCTCTTGTAAGGTTCGGAATTATCACGCATACACAGGAAGAAACTATCTTTCCATCAATCTCATTAACAATAATGTGGTGATTCGAATCACCCATAATCTACGATAGGCAGGCGATGTATACATATTCATGATATAAGCCTTTTCACCGCTTGGATTGTGGTAAGTAGGCATGACTTTGAAATAGCTCACACCTCCGGCACCTACAAATTTATCTCTGTCGAACACCAAATAAGCAGTATGCGTATTATCAGTAAGTGCCGTGGAATAATAATCTCTGGATTGTCGCTCCACTTATGACATATCTACACTTGCATCCAGCTTATTTGCAGCCCTGAGAACTTCTATTCTTGTAGTAACAAGTATATCCAGATCTTCGATTGTTGCCTTTTTTAAATCCATTTTGTAACCTTTCCTACTGTTTAAATACCACTGTTCATCACATCAAACATCCCAAGTATGAGCAAATAACCCACAAAGCATACGCCAAACATAAAGGGTATTCCCGTCACAATACCCGGAATAAGGACCAATATCTTTTTTGATCGTTCCTTAATACCATAAGCTGACAGCATGAACAAACAACTCGCTATCATAGGAATAAATCCTATTCCCAGCATTATTATGTTTCTCTCAAATTCTGTGAAAGGAATCATGGCATTAGGATTACTTACTGTACTCCCACCGATAATTGCGCTAAGTCCAAAGAAAAGCACGCAGCCAATTCCTATCGTGTATATTACAGTAGCTATAATCTTTTTATTCATATTTACCTCTCATCCGTCACAAAATACTTAACCTCATTTACCGGATGTAACAATTCTGTCCTGAAAAATTCCGGATAGTATTTAATCGGGTCATCCGGAGCAATCCACTTGAGAAATTCTTCGTGGTCATCCTCAGTGAAGATACCGGACTCCGGTTCATAGTCCTTCGGGACCTTCATATAATAGAAGAAAGATATCTCATATATCAGTTTCCCCAAATTGCCTTCCGCATCACCATAAAAATAGTTCTCATGAACGAATCCAAGTCTGTCTACTTCCATTCTTATGCCAGTCTCTTCATACACTTCGCGGATAACCGCTTCCTCAGCAGTCTCTCCGAATTTTATCCTGCCACCTACAGAGTACAAATACTCCGGTCTAATATTGTTCCCCACCATAAGAAATTTTCCATCCTTCAGAATAATTGCTCCTACTCTGATGTTAATAAGTCCGTTCTCACACGACACTGTCATGTCTTTACTCATATTCAATTATTCCCCTTCCCTAACAAAACTTAGTAATACTATTTCAGAAAAATAGGTGAAAAATCCTCAGGCTACCGATGCCATCTCCTCATTGATAAGATCTTCGTTTTCAGCCATCGCCCTAAGTGTCATCTGAAGAAGCTTATCAAGTTCCCATCCAAGCTGGTCAGCTCCGCGCTCTATCACTTCCCTTGAGCACCCTGCAGCAAAACCCTTACTCTTATACTTTTTCTTTAGTGACTTAAGTTCCATGTCCTTAGTACTCTTGGATGGTCTCATGAGTGCTGCTGCCCATACAAGACCAGTAAGCTCATCTGCAGCGAAAAGGACCTTCTCCATCTCATGAACAGGCTCTACATCTATGGTCACGCCGCATCCCACAGTGATTCCATAGCCATGTGAACAAACAGCGTGTATGATATCCTCGCTGACTCCGCCTTCTCTCAAAAGCTCCGGTGCCTTAAGGCAGTGTTCCTCAGGATAAAGCTCAAAGTCTATATCGTGAAGGAGTCCGACTATTCCCCAATACTCCGCATCATCGCCATATCCAAGTTCTTTTGCATACCACTTCATTACCGCTTCTACAGTCAACGAATGTTGGATATGAAATGGATCTTTATTGTACTTTTTTAGTAAATCAAATGCTTCATCTCTTGTAATCATACCTACCTCCTGTTTTATACATTTTTGTTCATTCATCTGTCCTGTCAGATCTAAGAATTGCATACCAGCTTGAATCATTAATCCCCTGATTGTTGATATCTGAACTGCGCAGAGTGCCTTCATACTTCATTCCACATTTCTTCATTACCATTCCGGAATGTGGGTTATTAACATCATGCCTTGACTCAATACGATTAGCTTCCACATTATCAAAAAAGAAATCTATAACGGCTTTTAAAGCTTCAGTCATAATTCCCTGATGCCACCAGGCTCTGCCAATACAATAACCGATGTGTATCATATTTATGTTATCCTGCATGCCAACGGCGGATATACTTCCAATTGGTTCATTTATCTCTTTTAAAACAATGGCCCACTGATAATACTTTTCATCCTTATACGAATCCACCCACTGCCTCACAATGTTCTTTGTAACATCAACATTTCCATGAGGCGGCCATGTCAGAAATTTCGTAACTTCTTCATCATTTGCCCAATTCTTGAACATAGGGTCGGCATCTTCTATTTTGAATTGCCGCAGTATCAGTCTTTTAGTCTCTATTGTCTTTGTCCCGCAATGATTCATTTCTGTGTCCTCGCATTTTCATTATTTTATTCCTCTATAAAACTATCCTGTAACACATTTCCTCTGTTCCAAGTGCCGGTTGCTTATACTCCGTAGCTTCGAATCCAACAGACTCATAAAAAGCTCTCGCGGGTTTATTATCTGTAAACACCCACAGGATCACCTCTTTATAACCGGCACTTGTAATATCCGATAGTACTCTTTCCATCATCTGTTTGCCATAGCCCTTATATCGGTTTTCAGGCAAGCTATGTATAGCTATCAGTTCTGCTTTACCTTCAAACATTTCGTCTCTGGCTGCATCCCAATATGCCAGACAATGCGGCTTTTCATCAACAAAAAGCAGATAACCGTTCCCCTTATCGTTATCCAGAAGACTCTTATACATTGAAGTTGCTTTATTTATATCTGTGCATTTTCTAAGTATATCCGGATCAACAATCTCTTTAAAGGCTGTTTTCCAACTCTCAGTTTGTAAAAATGCCAATGTGCTTTCATCGCCTCGCTGCACCCTACGAATCGTTACTCTCATCTTTTTCATCCTCAAGAAATCCTCTGAAGAATCCCGGTAATATCCGCACCGGGATGATTTTTCATACAGTTATGGATAATTATACCTATGAAAACGGCAGGGCACAATTCAAAGGTAACCAAGGTTAAGGCTCCTAAAAAGAAGAAAGCAGAGGTAACTTTTAAGGCAGTAGATGGTGTAAATGGATACCAGATTGAGTATTCTACAGATAAAAACTTCAAGAAGAATGTAAAATCAAAAACCTTCAAGATTGAAAAGACACAGGATGCAGGTAACAATAAGAGAAAATAATACCAGAACCAAAACACTTGTCGAATATTCCGCTTTTTTAAAAATAGGCGCACTCATATCATACATAATACTGTGCCTGTGCATTCCAAAGTTTGAAATACTGACCATCTGTTTCTTCTACCAGCTTAGAGTGTGCGCCCTTTTGCACGATTTGTCCCTGATCAAAAACTGTTATTTCATCGCAGAACTGACAGGATGACAACCTATGACTGATATATATGGCTGTTTTATTTTCGACCATATTACTGAAGTCTTCATAAACCTGTGCCTCAGCCAAAGGATCAAGTGCTGCCGTAGGCTCATCAAGAATAATCATAGGCGTACCTTTGTAAAGAGCTCTGGCCAAAGCAATCTTTTGTGCTTCTCCTCCTGATACTTCCACTCCGTTTTCCGAGATATCTTTATACAAATATGTATCAGGTCCATTCTCCATAGACTGATATCTTTCGTAAAAAGATACTTTTTTCATACACTCTTCAAGCTTCTCTTTATCGTAACTTGTATACGCTGCGATATTCTGCCCCAAAGTAAATGCAAAAAGTTTAAAGTCCTGAAAAACAAATGAGAAGAGTTTTAAGTATTCTTCATAATCGTACTTCTTAATATCAATACCGTTTAGGAGTATCTCTCCTTCCGTCGGATCATACAATCTGCAAAGCAGTTTGACAAAAGTAGTTTTGCCGGCACCGTTCGTTCCTACAAACGCCTGCTTTTTCCCTATACTTAGTTTTGTATTTATGTTCTTTAAAGCATATGTATCACTTCCCGGATATTTGAAGGAAACATTTTTAAATTCAATACTATAATCATTCTCACCATTGTCACAAAAATAGTCTTTGGGAACCGGTAATTTCCCCTGATACTTATTATTGGGAATATCAAGATATTCAAACAGTTTTTCCAAATGCCTTGTATATACTTTGTTTTCAGAATAAATCCATGTGAGCAAACCCACGCATCCCATAAGTTCAGTAAGTGCACCTACGTACTGCACAATACTTCCAACATCAAAAGCTCCCGTAGAAGCTTTGGCAACCACGAACAAGTAGCATAATGCGTTACAGATTCCCTGAGCAAAATAGAGCCGTCCCTGACAAAAACTCATTTTTCTAAGGAATGCATTATCACTTCGGTTATGCTCCTCCATTTTTTTCATTTCTCTGTCAGCGATTTTTTCCTGGCCATAAATTCGTACATCCTTCGCTCTTGCAGTACTGTTATATAGCTCATGTCCATAAAACATAAAGGCTCTGTTATACCATACCGTTCCCTTGGTCCACTGCTCAAAAACCACATTTTCTTTGTGTGTCAGGTAGTTGTTAATAAACCCAAAAAAGACGAGCACGATAATGATTCCCAGTACCCAAAGCTTAGAATCTGTAATACTGTCCCCCGACTTTGACATAAAAAGAGAAGCTGTCAAGGAGATGGAAGCAACAATTCCAACTATTACTTTTACAAGGCTCGTTGTATCCCAGATGAGCTGCCCTAACCCATTTCCAAACATAAACAGATTTTCTTCTGCTTTCTGCCTCATTTTCTGAATGTCTTTATTTTCAAGAATGGCGTAGTCCATGCTCATTTGTTTATCTGAGAAGATCTTATTAAAGTAATTCCACATTCCGGATTCTTTGTCATTGACGATCTTATCCATTATGTCCTTTATCATGGAGAACAACAAATGAATTCCTATTACCAAAATTACATAAAGGATAAGTACATTCTGTCTTCTGTCATTCAATAGTTCATTGATAATTCTTGCAGAAAACCAGACTGTTACAAACGGAGAAAGGGTTTCGAGCACAGCTGCGATTGTTTTTGCCCTGACAAGCCCCGGTACATATTTATTTAAAAGAGCATAACCGCGTTTGGTTATCTCAATTCTCTTTTGAATCTTCATCGGTGCTCTCCTTTCCTTCTCTATAATATTTAGCCTGAGTTTCAAACAGCTTGCTGTATTTGCCTCCTTTTTTAAGAAGCTGGTCGTGAGTCCTTCTTCCACAATCTTTCCGTTTTCTATAAGCAAAATACGATTGCAGAATCGTGTAGATGCTAATCTGTGAGAAATAAACACTGTAGTTTTATTCTTCATGATTTCATCGTATGACTCATATAAATTGTTCTCCGCTATGGGATCCAATGCTGCTGTCGGCTCATCCAATATAACAACAGGTGTCTGTTTATACAGCGCTCTAGCCAGCAAAAGCTTCTGCTTTTCTCCACCGGACAGATTGATACCATCATCCCAAAATGCCCTGTCAAACTTGGTCTTGATTCCATTATCCAGTGCCGATATCTTCTCCCACAGCCCCGCCTGTTTTAAGCATTTTTCCACTAAATCAGAATCCACATTTTCTTCAGTTTCTTCCGCTACTATTTCTTCTATTGTTACCGGCAAAATAGAATAATCCTGAAAAACAGCACCAAAGAGTTTATAGTACTGAATTCGGTTAAGTTCTTTTACGTCAGTTCCATTGTACAATACCCGGCCTTTGGTAGGGTCTGTCAATCCACAGATGAGCTTAGCAAGCGTCGTCTTTCCCGCACCATTTAATCCAACAATTGCAAGGTGCTCTCCGGCTTTTATATTAAGGTTCATATCCTTGATAATAGCTTCACCGTCATCAGTATAGCTAAAGCTAACATTTTCAAAGGTTATCACTCCCGGAGCATCGGTTTTCTCGACAGGAATTCCATCTTCCCTTTTATAGTACTCAGGATACTCCAGATAAGAACGGAAACGGTTCATTGCCATGCTTAGTCTTTTAAGATTATTCATCTGTCCAAGAATACTGCTAAGCCACACTGAAAAACCGGCAACCAGATTGAAATACAAAACAAACTCAGCTACAGTTATCTGATTTTTGCTTTAGCTTCGGCACTTGTTAGATCAAGTTCATCCATATCTAACTTAACATTGACATGATGCTTTGCCTCATGAAGTTTGGACAATAAACATACCGTCTCCACATGAACAGTGTTTGGAAACATATCGCAGGCCCGAATTTTCTTAAGTTCATATCCGCCATCCACCAAAATTTTTAGATCTCTTGCCAGGGTTGCAGAATCACAGCTTACATAAACAATTCTCTTTGGCTGCATTTTCAGCATGGTATCAAGGCAGTTTATATCGCACCCCTTGCGAGGAGGATCAACTACTATAACATCAGGATGAAGAGCCCTGTCTCTATCTGTGTCTTCATTTGATTCAGAATTTTCAGTAGCGGTTTTTAATTTGCCATCATAATAATCCGGAAGCACTTCCTCTGCTTTTCCAACAAAAAAAGTAGCATTTTCTATGCCATTGCTTAGCGCATTTTCTTTGGCATTATCAATTGCCTGTGGAATCACCTCTACTCCATAGACATGTCCTGCCTTCTTTGCCATGGAGAGGCTGATTGTTCCAATTCCGCAATAAAGATCCCAAACGGTCTCATTGCCTTTAAGATCCGCATAGGAAACTGCTGTATTATACAGTTTCTCTGTCTGTACCGGATTCACCTGATAGAATGAAAGCGGAGATATTCTAAAATCGATTCCACAAAGTCTGTCGGTTATATAATCATCTCCCCAGAGTGTAATAAGCTCCTTTCCAAGAATGACATTGGTTTTTTCGTTGTTGATGTTGACAGAAATACTCTTAACTCCATTAATAGAATTTAGTCTATTAATTAGTTCCTGCTGCCCATTAATGTATTCTTTATCCTCATATCTCCTGTTTTTACCTGCATTTTTCTTTTTGCCGGTATCTGAAGTATTATTGATAACCAGGCAAACCATTATTTCTCCACTGGTAAATCCCTTGCGAATTAATACATGGCGGAGAAGTCCCTTGCCTGTTGTCTCATCATAGGCTCTGAGACCATGTTTTTTCATGTGATCAAGAATAATATTCAGTATATCCTTGTTTTCCTTAACCCCAAGATAACAATCCTCCACCGGTATTATGGCGTGGGTTCTTCCCGCATAAAAGCCTGCTATGGGATTACCATTTTTGTCAGTTCCAATAGGAAACTGGGCTTTATTTCTATATCTAAAATGGGACGGAGCATCCTTCTCTTCAAATTTTCCTTTGTCGCTGTCAGTCTCCTCCATCCCAATTATGGTCTCCATTATGCTATCTATAAACTCAGCATCAAAACCACCAAGTCTCACTATGTTATTTCTGACTTTATTGTTCTTGAAATCAAGCTGTTTTTTATAATCAAGATTCTGAATCTGGCATCCGCCACAGGCTCTTGAAACAGGACATATTGGTTCTACTCTGTATTCAGAAGCCTCTATGATCTCGTCTAAATGGGCATAGGCATAATTTTTCTTGCTCTTCATTATGCTGACCTTCACATGATCACCTATAACCGCATCCTTAATAAAAAGGGTATAGCCGTCTACCTTGCCAATACCCTCTCCGTCATTACCTATATCCTCTATTTTTACTGTCAGAACATCGCCCTTATTATATGCGAATTTCTCATTGTTTTTCTTTGCCACTATGCGCTCCTACCTATAGATTAGTATCATCATTTTTATTTATTGTCTTCCATTGAAGTCTGTGCAGTTCCCCTTCTTCTTCCATCCCCGGGAAATCGTTTTGCCTTAGTGCCTCATACAGAACTATTGCTACAGAATTAGATAAATTAAGTGATCTGATGTCATGTCCCATAGGAATTCTGATACAGTCTTCTTCATTATCAACCAATATCTCCTCGGGGATTCCGGCGCTTTCCTTCCCAAACATGATGTAGTCATCAATTCCAAACTTCACCTCAGTGTAAGATCTTTTCGCCTTCGTGGTTGCAAGCCACACCTTTGCTCCGGGATGCTTTTCCTTAAACTCTTCATAATTGGTATATCTGGTGTAATCAAGCTTGTCCCAATAATCCATTCCTGCTCTTTTTAAATCCTTACCATGAAGAGCAAAGCCCAGGGGCTCAATCAGATGAAGTGAGCTTCCGGTAGCGACACAGGTTCTTCCTATATTTCCCGTATTCTGTGGTATTTCCGGCTGATGTAAAACTATATGCATTAATTAATTCTCCTAATTTTTTATACTTCGTCGCTATCCATTGATGCGGCCTTTGGTATTGAAAATATGAATTCCGTGCCTACTCCCACGGTTGAAATACAATTAATATTTTCTCCGTGTGCCTTAATTATTTCTTTTACTATGGATAAGCCAAGTCCTGTACCTTTCTTATCCTTTCCTCTTGAAGAATCAGATTTATAAAATCTCTCAAAGACCATTTTCTGATCTTCTTTTGGAATTCCTATTCCACTGTCCTTTACTGAAACAAATACCTTGCTCTTTTTTTCTGTTGTCTCAATTTTGATCACTGAGTCATGATGGCTGAATTTAATAGCGTTATCCAGAAGGTTGTATAAAACCTGCTGAATCTTACTCATGTCTGCATTTACAAGCATTTTATCGTCTGTAAGGACCAGCTCTATAGCAATTTTCTTTTCCAGACAGGTCATCTCAAAGGATGCCGCAGTATTTCTTATTACCTGATTTATATCAAAATCTGCTTTTTCAAGAAGCATGCCCTTGGCATTAAGGTTGTTAAGAGTAAGAAGTCCGTTGGTAAGTTTGGTCAGTCGCTCGGTTTCATTGAGCACTATCCCAAGGTACTTCTCATGCATTTCCTGAGGGATCGTCCCATCAAGCATGGCCTCAATATATCCTCTGATTGAGGTTAGCGGTGACCTGAAATCATGTGAAACATTGGCTACAAATTTTTTCTGATCATCCTCCTGTCTTGCAATCTCGCCTGCCATGTACGACAGCGAAGCTGCAAGGTATCCCATCTCGTCCTCAGACTCAACCGAGAACTCATAGTCCATATTTCCCGCCGCATATTCCTCTGTTGCCTGGGTAATTCTCCTGAGTGGAATATAAACCAGCTCAGTAAAGAATATTAAGATAATAAGTGATAGGAGAAACATAACTATAAGCATCAAGTATGAAATATTTAAAAATTCATCCGCTCTCTTCCTTATCTGGCTCATGGGTGTATGGATAATTACGTAAGCCTGCACCTTATAATCTGCTGTTATTGGCGCAAACACAGACAAAACATCCTCTTCAAAATTGTTCCAGAAGGTTCCTATTGTATAATAAGTACCTGCTGTTACCGCAGGGTCGAATCCTTCAACCTTTATTTCTTCTCCCTGCGCTATGACATTTGATGAATCAAGCACAAGTCGGCCCGATGGATTAACAATCCATATTCTGGCCCCATCCATGTACTGTGATAGAGCATAGAGCTGCCTCTGCACCGTATCCAGTGATGTCTCGCTATTATACAGATCAGCTGCATAGGTATTTGCTATCTGAGTCGCCTCAGCATATAGACTCTCCGCCTTTTCTCTCCTGCAATGCTCAACTGTCATATTGGAAACAAAAGTAGCCACCATGATAAAGCCGAATATGGCAAACAAAAGATATGCAATTAGGAATTTTAAATATAGTGTCCTTTTCATAACAAATAACATTATAGCATAAAATATGGGCAGGACCTTTAGTCCTGCCCATATATATAAGATTATGGAGCGTTTCTTTACTTTTGGCCGAGTGCAGCGCCTATTGCGCTCAAAAGCTGCTCCATCTCTCCCTCTTTTAACATGCCGAATGACATAAGTGATTTAAGTGGCATAAATCTCATCATTGCCTGCATCATCTCATCACCAACCGCCTCATTTGGATCTCCGAAGGGTGAATCCTCGGCTGCCTTTTTCATCATCTCATCAACTATTGGCTTAGTTGCAGGGTTTGCCATGAGTTCCCCTATGGTAATTGATGAATCACATCTCATGGGTCTGACTTTCTTTGTCTCGAAGCAAATCTCCTCTCTAAGAGTAATGTTATCGCTTGAATTACCTACAAGAAGTTCATATTTACCTGTAGGTGCAAACCAATCGCCCATACTCTCGTCAAAATATGATAACGATCTGGCATCAATTTCCATCTCCACAGTCCTGGTCTCTCCGGGTGCTACCTCTACCTTGGCAAAACCTTTAAGTTCTTTAACCGGTCTGTCAAAGGTTCCGTTCAAATCTCCAACATAAAGCTGAACTACCTCTTTTCCAGCAACCTTACCGGTATTGGTAACATCAACGCATACCTTTATGGTTGAGTCATCTGTCATCTTATCGGTTGAAAGTCTCATATTGGAAAGCTCAAAAGTTGTATATGAAAGTCCATGTCCAAAAGCCCATCTTACAGGCATCATCTTCTTATCATAGTAGCGATAGCCAACATATACGTCCTCTGCATAGTGGCATTTCTCAGGATCTGTATTAAAGTTAAGATATGAAGGATTATCCTGAACTCTTATGGGGAAGGTCTCAGCCAGATGTCCACTGGGGTTCTTTTCTCCATAAAGGAGCTGATCTGTAGCTTCTCCTACGCCCTGTCCGGCAAGATACATTTCCAAAATTGCTGCAACATCATCAGCCCAGGGTGTCTCAACCGGACTTCCATTATGAAGTACAACTACGGTATTCTCATTAACAGCAGCCACTGCCTCTATAAGTTCATTTTGTGCAGCAGGCATATTCATGTTTTCGCGGTCATAGCCCTCAGACTCAATTACATCAGGAAGTCCTGCAAAAATTACTACTGCATCAGCGCCTTTTGCCGCTGCAACTGCCTTATCAAGTTCAGACTTGTCAAGTGGCTCATTCTTTTGTCCGGGGAATCCCATTACATACTCAACATTTCTGCCCTTTGCTTTTGCAGATTCCAATGCGCTTGTCACCTTAGACGAATTAATATGGCTAGATCCACCGCCCTGATATCTGGGACTTTCAGCATATTCACCTATATAAACAATCTTCTTTGCAGGATCAAGTGGAAGAATGCCGTTATTTTCAAGTAAAACTCCACACTCAACAGCTACCTTCACAGCCTTTTCATGGTCTGCATCACGATCAAATACAACGCCATCCTTTTTGTTATCAAGATAGTCATAAACAACTGTAAGTATTCTTTCACATGCTCTGTCTACAAGCTTTTCATCAAGACTTCCATCCTTAACTGCTGCCACAATCTTCGCGTCATTAACAGAAGAATCTCCCGGCATCTCAAGCTCAAGCCCCGCTCTCACTCCCTGTACTCTGTCATTTACAGCACCCCAGTCTGTCATTACGAAGCCTTCAAATCCCCAGTCTTCTCTAAGAACCTTATTAAGAAGCCATTCGTTGTCTGCAGAATATGTGCCATTAATTTTGTTATATGAACACATAACTGTCTTGGGCTGCGACTCCTTAACTGCTATTTCAAATGGCGGGAAGTATATTTCACGCATTGCTCTCTCTGAAACCTCAGATGAATTGCTCATTCTGAAGTATTCCTGATTATTAAGTGCAAAATGCTTGATACTTGTACCGATATGGCGACTCTGAACACCATTAATGTAAGCTGCTGCCATCTTGCCTGCAAGATATGGATCCTCTGAAAAATACTCAAAATTTCTTCCACAAAGAGGACTTCTCTTGATGTTGACTGCAGGGCCTAATACTATGGAAAGATTCTCAGCCTGGCACTCATCACCTATGGCTTCTCCCATTTTATTTATCATATCTGTATCAAAGCTTGATGCCGTTGCACAAGCTGCAGGGAAACATACAGCTTTAATACTGTCATTTATGCCAAGATGATCTCCCTCCTCATCCTGTTTACGAAGGCCATGAGGTCCGTCAGACATCATAAACTTCGGAATCCCAAGCCTTTCAACTGCTTTTGTATGCCAGAAATCCGCACCACCAAGAAGTCCGGCTTTTTCTTCAAGTGTCATCTCTGAAACCAATTTTTTAACATCCGTTGCCATTTTTTCACCCTTTCTAAAATTGTTTTGCGATACTATAAATATAGTATTATCCATAAGCGAGTGATATAATAAATCACATGTAAATATATGATTTCACAGATAAAATTTATATACATTATAAGGGTTCTACCATGAAAAATAACGACATAAACAATACTGATTCACCCCCTATTTTACAGGACTATCTGTCAAATACAGACATTAATGATCCACAGACTTTACAGAAAAATCTGGATTTTCTGGAAAAAACCATAAGAGATGATTACAAAGAAATCATCTCCTCTATTGATGATCACCTTTTCATGACCCAGGACACTCCGGGGGCTGATACCGGAACCAGACGAATTCAGGAGAAAGCTCTGTATTACTATGTTTCATCCGGAGATATTCTTCGCATAGATGAAATAGTTGCTTCAACCGTATATGACACTGAGAGAACGCCACGCCCCGATAGTACAGTATACGGAGATGTCTCTGAGGATCCTATTCTCTATTCCAAATATATGCTCATAGCAAGCGTCACTCTTGCCACCAGAGCCGCAATAGATGGTGGTCTTGCTGAGCATATTGCTTACGCCATAAGCGATGGCTTTCTTCGTCACATGGATAAGCTTACAGATATCCAAAAGATAAACCTGCTAAGTAACAAGGCGCTCCGTACGCTCACTTATGCAGTTCATGACTACAATTACAGAAACTGCAGTCTTATCACAAAGACCTGCTGTGACTATATTTTGCGCCATCTTCATGATGACATACGCATAAAAACCTTAGCAGATCTCACTCACAGATCGCCCAACTATATATCCGATCTGTTTCAAAAAGAGCTTTCGGTCAGACCTACCGTTTTTATTCGCAACAAAAAACTCGAATATTCAAAAGTTATGCTTGAAACAACAGAACTCCCTGTTAGTGCAGTTTCAGATCTTCTGGCTTTTCCGTCTACCAGTAGCTTCATAACTTATTTTAAAAATAAATACGGAACCACGCCCCTACAATATCGTAGTAAGGGCCATAGCTCCGTATAACATATTTCTGTTTAATTTAAGATACCTCAAATTTGTATCCTATTCCCCATATAGTGGCTATTCTCCAGTTCTGGTGATCTTTTATCTTCTCGCGAAGTCTTTTTATATGTACATCCACCGTTCTGGTGTCACCGACATACTCATATCCCCATATCTGGTCGAGCAGCTGCTCTCTGGTGAATACTCTATTGGGCGATGATGCAAGGAAATATAAAAGTTCCAACTCCTTTGGAGGCATATCTATTCTTGATCCCTGATAATTTACCGAATAGTTAGTCATATTTATCTCGAGATCCTGATATTTTACCACCTTGTCATCTGAAGTATCCTGTTCAGGAACAACCGGCTTGTATCTTCTAAGTACAGCCTTAACTCTCGCAACCAGCTCCTTTGAGTCAAAAGGCTTCTCCATATAGTCATCGGCCCCCATCTCAAGTCCTAAAACCTTATCAAAGACTTCTCCCTTGGCAGACAGCATTATTATTGGAGTTTGAGACTTAGTTCTGAGCTCTCTGCAGACCTGATATCCATCAATACCGGGAAGCATAAGATCAAGCAACACCAGATTTGGTGAAAATGTATCAAATGCTGCCAGCGCAGACTCTCCATCCCCTACAATGAGTGTATCAAAGCACTCCTTTACGAGATAGAGCGATATGAGCTCTGCAATGTTGCTATCATCATCAACTATTAATATTTTCTGTTTTGCTACCATAAATCCCTCATTTTATTTTATAAATGTCACAATAGTAACACCTGAATCACCTTCACCGAATTCACCAAGCTTAAATGACTTAACATATGGTGCTGCCTTTAGATGGTCGTGTACAGCCTGTCTTAATATTCCCGCACCCTTACCATGAACTATTCTCACAGAGGGCAGATGTGAAACGTAAGCACTGTCCAAATATTTATCCAATTCCATAATGGCATCGGCGCTATTTAATCCGATAAGGTTAAGCTCGGTTTTAATGTTTCTGGCCCCGGACAGATCCATCTTATGCTGCCCGTAGAACTTTTTCATCTGCTCCTTGCCGTTTTCCTCTTTCACAAGCTCAAGATCATCAATATGCGCTCTCGATTTCATGATACCACACTGAACCATTACATTCCCGTCTTTATCAGGCTTGGAACTTATAGTTCCCTTCATTCCCATAGAAATAATTCTCACACTATCCCCAAGATGAATCTGTGTGGGCTTAAGCTTCTTATGACTGCCACCTGACGGCTTATTCTTGATGCTAAGCTTCTGATTCTTGTCGGATATCTTTTTATTAACACTCTGCCTTGCTCTCTCAAGCTCCTGCATCGGAATTCCGGCTTCCGCCCTGCGCATGGTCCTGATAGTCTCATCCGCAGTATCTTTTGCCTCCTGCAAAATAGCTCTTGCTTCCTCATGTGCTTCGCGCAGTATCTTTTCCTTGGATTCATCAAGCTTGTTTTGCTTATTCTTTAGTTCTTCCTTGAGCTTTTCTACTTCTTTGCGGTATTTCTCAATTTCCAGACGCTCATTTTCTATCGTGACTCTGCTATTCTCAAGATCTGTCAGAAGATCCTCAAACTTTTTGTTGTCCTGACTTATCTGCTCACCTGCAGCATCTATTATTTCCTGAGAAAGCCCCAGCCTTTTTGAAATAGCAAAGGCATTACTTTTTCCGGGAACACCAATAAGTAGTCTGTAAGTTGGTCTTAAGGATTCTACATCAAATTCACAGCTGGCGTTCTGTATTCCCTCAGTAGTTAATGCGTACACCTTAAGCTCACTGTAGTGAGTTGTGGCCATAGTGCGAATTCCGCGCTCATGCAGATGATTAAGAATTGATATAGCCAGAGCTGCACCCTCTGTAGGATCAGTTCCCGCTCCCAGCTCATCAAACAGACAAAGCGAATTTTCGTCTGCATTTTCCAGTATCTGTACAGTATTGGTCATATGTGATGAAAAAGTTGAAAGACTCTGCTCAATACTCTGTTCATCACCAATGTCTGCATATATCTCATTAAATACTGACAATTCAGACCTGTCACCTGCAGGTATGGCAAGACCCGCCTGTCCCATTAATGTAAGAAGGCCTACTGTTTTCAGCGTAACCGTCTTACCTCCGGTATTAGGTCCGGTAATAATTACCATGTCAAAATCCTTGCCTGCATACACATCTATAGGCACGGCTTTTTTCTTATCAAGAAGAGGATGTCGCCCCTTTATTATGTTGAAATAATGCCGTTCATTAAAAATCGGCGTTATTGCATTCTGTGAAAGCGCAAGAGAAGCTTTTGCAAAAACAAAGTCCAGCTCCGTCATTATCTTCGCGTTGTCTGACAGCGCAGTTAGATAACTTCCCACTTCCTCAGATATTCTGGCCAGAATAACCTCTATCTCTGCCTTCTCCATACCCGCAAGCTCTCGAAGCTTATTATTCAGTTCCACAATAACAGCAGGCTCTATGAAAAGTGTGGAGCCTGTGGATGACTGATCATGGACAATTCCGTTAACCTGACTCTTGTACTCTGCCTTAACAGGTATGCAGTAGCGGTCTCCACGCATTGTAACAACCGCCTCCTGGAGATATGAACGAAGTGATCCGTTTACCATTTTCCCCAGCTGATCATGAATCCTGTCTCCGGTTATCTGTATATCTCTCCTGATATGTCTTAGGGCCGGGCTTGCATCGGATGATATCTCATCCTCAGAAATTATGCAGCGCCTTATCTCTGCCGCAACAGGAGTAAGTGGTTCAAGTCCTTCAAAAAAGTCACTCAGAATATCTCTGCTTTCTTCCTCCTTATCAGATCTTCCGTAGCTCTTCACCCTGTTAACATTATCCAAAAAGCCTGCTATGTTAAGAAGCTGAGGCGCATCCAAGGAACTCCCTATCTTCAGAGCTTTAAGGTACCCTGATATGTCTCTGTTACTTCCAAAAGAAACAGAACCCTTTTTAAAAACTCTTGAAATGGCAGCCTCAGTTTTTTGCTGATTCTTCAATATCTCCCGTAATTCAGAAGATGGCAAAAGCTCCCTGCACATCTTTTTTCCGGGTTCTGAAGTAGCATGTTCTGACAGCTGCTCAATAATTTTATCGTACTCAAGTACGTGTAATACTTTTTTATTCATTACGATTCAACCCTGGTATCGAAAAGGTTGCTCTCCATTAATCTGTTAAATCCGAGCCAACCCACTTCATTTGTATTATTTAGTATCTCTGTAAAAGTTTCGAGCTTGGCATCTGTATTGTCTGCGAGATGAAGAGCCATTGCCTCTATTATCGCAGGCATTTTGGGTGAGCCGTACTCATATTTTCCATGATGTGACAATATACAATGCTGCAGTTCCTGCTTAAGAAGTACAGGAAAATCAGTGATATCCTTAATCTTTTCCGCAACCATTTCACTTCCCATCACAATATGTCCAAGGAACTGTCCCTCATCTGTATAATCATTCATGGGAAAGAGTGAGAGTTCACGCGTTTTTCCTATATCGTGACAGATAGCAGCCGTAATCAGCAGATCCCTGTTAAGTGCAGGATATGCCTTTGAAAAGTAGTCACACATCTTTGTCACACTAAGTGTATGCTCCAACAGTCCGCCTACAAATCCATGATGTACTGACTTTGCAGCAGATGACTTACGAAAAGCTTTTATAAATTCTTCATCCTTTACAAAAAATGCATCAAGCAAAGCTCTGAGATATTTGTTTCCAACTGTACCTATTAATCCCAAAAGCTCCTTGTACATCTCGTCATTATTCTTGGAGGACACAGGAAGATAAAGTGATTCGTCATACTCTCCTTCGTGGCAAAGGCGCGCTCTTTTGATATTTACCTGGAGAGCACCATTAAAACTGGTAACTTCACCATATACATCTATGTAATCAAGTGAGTCAAAGTCATCTATTCCTTCACTGTTCGGTTCCCATACCTTGGCGTCAACAGTTCCGGTCTTATCCTGCAACGTCACGGAGTAATAGGTCTTTCCGTTTTTTGTCGTAGCTGCCTGTATGTGCTTACAAAAATATATATCTGCAACTCTGTCTCCTGAATTAAAATCTTTGATAAATTTCATTTATTTCATAACTCCTCTTTATTCCGTTGCAGCACCTGCTGCTATATCTATTGTGAGGTCAACATATCCTTCGGCAGCCTGCCTCATCAGGGATACATGAACCTCCTCACCGGGCTTTATACCTCTTAATTTCGAGATAAAAGACTCTATCTTATCTATCTTTTCATCATTTATGGCTGTAATAATATCACCGCTTTGCACTCCCGCAAGCATAGCCGGAGAGTCAATATCAGTCATTGTAACATAGACACCTTCAGGAATCTCCTCGCTCTCAAGAAGCTCCTGTGGAACCGTCTGCCCATGAATTCCCAAAAATGCACGGCTCTTTTCATTGGAAAGGTCCTCGATCAGTGCTCTCAGTTCCGTTATCCCGACAGCGCGAAGTGTTCCGGGCATGTTCGCATTGTTGTAATGCATATCAATAAATCCCACTACTGAACCTGCAAGATTTATTATCGCTCCGCTCGCATTACTGCTGCCACTAATATCCGTAGTGAGCAGCATGTATTTAGAATCCGGAAGATCCAATGCAGAATTATCCGATGTAACAAACCCATAGCAAATAGATCCCTGAATTCCTGTAGGACTACCTATAGCAATGACAGGAGTTCCTGTAACAACTCCCGCACTTGAGCTTCCAAGGGGAGCAGCCTTGATTTTTTCCCTTGTGGTATCATCTACATTTCTGTTCTTTACCGCCAGGATACTAAGCCCTGTAACCTTATCACTCATCTTAAGATTAGCAGCGGTAGTACTTCCGTCAAAAAAAGTAACCTGAATAGATTCCGCATCATCAATTGCAGAAGTCTGCGTCAAAATCATGTATTCAGCACCATTATCTGCCACTATAACCCCTGATGTCTGACCTTCGCTCTCGTATGGACTGTTTATCCAGTTGGTGTCTGATGACCTGGATGTTACAGTAACTATGCTCTTTGCAGTATTTGTAGCCACAGTCTTAAGAGATGCGTACATCTCAATGTAATTAGATGAGTCAAAATGGTAAGAGTTCATCTCCTGCTGCATTCTGGATATCTCTGAGGATGCCATATCAATAGCAGCACTCGCTGCCTCAGCTGCAATTGCATTGTCATCTGCATACATATCCTCAGGCTGCATCTCTTCCTTGACTGTTTCTTCCGTCAGCGCAATTGGTGCAGGTGATTCCTCAGGATACAGCTTATTATTTATTACAGGTGAGAGAAAAACGAAAGTCAGACAGGCAACCGCACCAAATACAACAGCCATGGTAACAGTTATAAGAGTCCTTCTCAGCAGCTTTTTCTTATTTATCGGACGCTGCTTTATTTTTTCTCTCATAAAATCAGCTCTGGCTATAGGACTTTTCTCGGGATCCAGTCTTTCGTCTTCAGAACTGTTTCTTTTTTCTTCCATAAACGCCTCTGATCATTACTCTTTCTATAGTTTTATGACCTTTTGTCTATAAATCTTCTAAGTCTCTCCATTGCCCTTTTGAGGTCTTCCAGCGAGTATGCATAAGAAATTCTTATAAATCCCTCGCCGCAATCTCCAAAAGCATTGCCCGGAACAACTGCCAGTTTTTCCTCCTGAAGCAGCTGTGTAGCAAATTCATCACTTGTCATACCGAACTTTTTGATGCAAGGGAAAATATAAAACGCGCCAAATGGCTCGAAGCATGGAAGCCCCATATCCCTCAGCTCATGAATAAGATATCTTCTTCTCTGATTGTACTGATCCCTCATCATGGCAACGTCATCATCACCGTTTTTCAGCGCTTCTACAGCAGCATACTGACTGGTTGTAGGCGCGCACATTATTGCAAACTGGTGTATTTTGGTCATCTGTTCCAGAATCGCCTGCGGTCCGCATGCATAGCCAAGTCTCCATCCCGTCATGGCATAGGACTTTGAAAAACCGTTTATCAGTATGGTTCTTTCGTACATTCCGGGAATTTCCACAATTGATACATGTTTATCAGTATATGTCAATTCACTATATATCTCGTCAGATATCACATAGAGGTCCTTCTCTATAATAACTTTAGCAATGGATTCCAGATCTGCCTTCTCCATTACCGCTCCTGTCGGATTATTGGGAAAAGGAAGAACCAAAATCTTTGTCTTATCTGTCACATGACTTAGAATTTCCTCAGCCGTGAGCCTGAACTCATTTTCTTCTTTAAGTTCGATTATGACAGGCTTAGCCCCTGCAAGAATTGCACAGGGCTCATATGATACATAGCTTGGCTGCGGGATAAGTACCTCATCTCCCGGATCAACCATTGCTCTTATTGCAAGATCTATAGCTTCAGATCCACCTACAGTAACCAAAACCTGTTTGTTGGGATCATATTCCACATTTTGTCTTCTTTTTAAATAATTGCAGATCTCTACCTTCAGCTCCTGAAGTCCTGAATTGGATGTATAAAAAGTGCGCCCTTTTTCAAGTGAATAAATACCCTCATCACGAATGTGCCAGGGTGTGTCAAAGTCAGGTTCACCTACACCAAGGGAAATCGCGCCATCAATAGTTTTTACCACGTCGAAAAACTTTCGGATTCCCGAGGGCTTTATGTCTACAATTTTCTCAGATAACGGATTCCTCATGGCGTAATTATCTCCCTTGTATCATCATATTTTTTTGCAAGAATAGTTCCATGTTCCTTGTACTTCTGCAAAATGAAGTGTGTGGAACAGCTAAGAACAGTATCAAGCGGAGAGAGCTTGTTAGTAACAAAGCTTGCTACCTCCTTAAGAGACTTGCCCTCAAGCATAACCATGAGATCAAATCCGCCTGACATAAGATATACACTTGTAACTTCGGGATATTTGTAGATACGCTCTGCTATGGAATCAAAGCCTATGCCTCTCTGAGGTGTAACCTTAACCTCAATAAGAGCCATAACCTTGTCGATGGAAGTCTTAGACCAGTCAATCATAGTATGGTAGCCACAGATGATTCCTTCGTCTTCCAAGGCTCGAAGCTCATTCGCGACGTCAATCTCAGGCTCGCCCAAAAGTACCGCGAGTTCAGAAACGCCTATGCGACTGTTCTTGTCAATTGTACGAAGTAGTTCTTCTCTGTTTACCATAATTTTCTCCTCCAACTTTATAATATGGGTCAAATTTTATTCTACCATAAAATGGGATTGTGAGATACCTGACCGATTTCACCTGCTTTTATCATATAATTCTTATCTGTCAAACCCTGCATATTTCATCAGCCTGAGGCTTATCAAGATATCTTATCTCATCATCATTTTTTATTATCCTGTCATTCTTATCTGTTGTAATTCCAATGATGCTTGCTGCTATTCCTTCTTTTTCAAGCACTCTAACCATTGCCTCTCCATCAGCGGTAAGCATTAAGAGACTACCGCCCGAAACAAGTTGATAAGGATTTATCCCAAGATAATTTGTTATTTCTATTGTTTCCTGCTTTATCGGAATTTTCTTAAGATCAACCTCAAGGCCGCAGCCGGCTCTCTGGGCTATCTCCCACAGCGCTGCAAATATTCCTCCCATTGAAACATCATGAAGGTAACAAGCTCCCGCTTCTATTGCCAACTGTGAATCATTTTTTACAGAAATTCGTTCTTTGAATTCCTCTGCCTGCCTAAGCATATAATCCGGCAATCTCTCTGCAAGTTTTTCCCTGCATATTTCTGCCAGGATTGCTGTACCTTCAAGCCCGGTCCATTTGGTCATAACTATATCAAAATCTTTTCTCACACGGGTAGATGGTATTTTTTTGTTGTCACATGCTATATCTTTTGAGAGTACCCCTTCCTTAATCGGGAATACCTCTTTACCGACAACAGTTACAGTTATTACCACTTTATTTACGGCAAGACTAACCTCCGTATGTCCTCCATCTATGGCAATATTCAGGTCATTTGCAGCTCTTACAGCGCTTTTCATAATCTTCTTTAGTTCAGCTTCCTCAGCCGTCTCCGGCAGCAATATGCTTATAACAGCCATAGTGGGTATACCACCCATACAAAATATGTTATTAGCTGCATTATGAACCGCATAATAACCTGCATCAGCAGAATTAACTGTAAAAACAGCAACTGACGATAGTGTTTTTTGTCCGTTTTCATCTATAGAATAAGCGCAGTCTGATTTCGCAGCTGCGCTTTCCTTATTAGAATCACTTTTTATTATCTTTAGTACCGAACGTTTGAGAACGCTCTCAGTAACTTTTCCGATTCTCATTTATTAATTTTCTCCGTTTGCTTACTCGACGGGATCAATTGGTGCAGGTATTTCTTCCGGCACAGGATCGATTGGTGCAGGTGTATCACCTTCACTTGGTGTCGGTGCAGGTGCCGGTGCTGTCTGTTCGCCGCCATTATCAGCAGGTGTTTCGCCCTGATTTTCTGCCGGAGGCTGTTCACCATTCTGTGCCGCCTGTTGAGCCTGTAACTGCGCTTCTGCAGAAGCTGCCTGGGCTGCTGCTGCCTGCTGAGCTGCTGCTACATCACCGCCCTGAGCTGCTGCCTGCTGTACAGCTGCAATAGCTCCTGCAACTGCCTTGATCTGATTGATATCGCCTGTAGCGATTGCTGTAGCAATCTGGGCTGCTGCCGTAGGATCAGCTGTAGCTGTTCCCACAGTGATAATCCTGGGAACCATCTTATAAGTGCTGGAGTTAACCACTTCTCTGGAAGACTCTGCTCCATTTTCATATGTGATCTTCCAAAGCTGCGCTTTATATCCTATATGCGCAGACTGAGTATTAATTGAACCGATTGGAGAACCTCCATCAGTTACAATCTGATCAGCTCCTGCAGGTGTAGTCTCAAGAACCTCACTCTTAAACTCGACCTTATGTGTTGAAGGTCTGGTCTCAACTCCATAAATCGTAAATGTTATATGCTTATCACTTGAAGTATATCCTTCTATATAAATAGGATACTCACTACTGTTTACAAATTTAAAGTTCTTACCACCGTTTTCAGCAATTGCCGCATCCATAGACGGTTCTACATAGCTTATGATCATGGAGTGATTATGTCTCTCCGTAACCTCCAGCTCCGCCTTAAGTACTGCATTGTAGAGTGTGGTTGATACCTGACAGATACCACCTCCAACGCTTTCCACTACTATACCGTTTAGATATGAACCTGCAGGAAAATATCCGTTTGCCTCTGTAAAAGGTGTTATTACATCAAGAACAGAAAACTCCTCGCCCGGATAAAGTGTTGTTCCATTGATCAATTTGCATCCGTTTGCCACGTTGGCGCTTCTGGCAGCGCCGGATGTGGAATAACTGGTTGTATATGTTCCAAGAACATCGGTTACCTTGCTAAGTTCCTCATAGCTTCCCTGAGGTTCATCTGCATCTATGGCAACCTGAATGGCACAATCCTGATGATCCCAGTTATTCTGGATGTAATCCTTTATTATGGATAAAGATGTCTGCTCGTCCAGAATATATCCTGTCTGGCCGTCAGAAACAGTAAATCCGTTTTCAGTTTTTGTAAGTGTGTAATTTTTCTTAGATACGTTAAAAGGTGCACAGTCAACATCAAGTATCTCGTATATCGCATCGTCATTGAAGGAATATTCAATATCAAATCTCTTATTGCTGTGTTCAAGGTCCTTTATAGCCTTATAACGCTTAATGATATTGCCTTCTCTGCAAAGAGCATAGGCTTCATCTACCACTTCTGTATTTGCCCATCCAAGTCCGAGGTCTGCCACAGAAACAGTAACTGTCTGGCTATCCTCCATCCCCTTCAGGGTTACGTTCTTTGCTCGCAGCTGCTCAATATACTGATTAACAGCATCAGTTGCCTGCGCAGTTGTCATGCCGGAAACATCCACATCACCAATAAAAACACCTTGATGAATAGTATCTGAAGCTGCCTCTGCTCTGCCTGCCGGAATAACAAGTGCAAGCGTAAGCGCCATCAGACAAAGAAACATAAATTTTTTCATAAACTTCTCCATTTCGCCACTTTTCTGGCAAATACCGGTGTTATATAATCAAAATGAAAGACTGCTTGCAAGCGGTATAACCATCGCAAGAATCAGTACTATGATAATAACTGCAGAAATGACTTTTCTGTTTTTACCGGAATTAAAAAATCTAAGCATAATACTTTTCTCCTCATTTTCTGAAAGGATATTATAAATGAGATTACCTGTTTTTACAAGTTTTATAATGATCGTCTTAATTACCAACTTTGCCATACGAAGAAGTAATGAAAAGGCCCGAAAAGACGAGGAAAATTTCTGGAATAAGGAATTGCGGGCAAACAGCACAAGAAGAAAAAGTCTGGATTCCCTAAATTACATTACCATTCCCGTAGATAAGCTCCCATTTGGTGTCATTAAGGGCAACGCTGAAGTTGATTATTGTGAAAAAAACATTTTACGTCTAAGTGACCAGAAAATAGTAAATTTCACAGGAATTACCAATACCGATTTAAAGCTGGAATACGGAGCTCCAAACATCACTCTATTGACAGCCTTCGACCAGAATTACACTACCCTTGTTACGATGCTGCAAAAGTGGGCTCATGAACTCAATGAAGCAGGTTTATATAAAGAAGCTGCGTGTGTTCTTGAATTCTCGATTTCTACCAAATCAGATGTAACAGCCTCCTATAAGCTTCTATGCGACATTTATAAAAACAGACTATCGCTTAGCAGTTCTGAATTTGAAAATAAGATCAGAGCCATTCTTCCCATAGCAGAGTCGCTCAATTCACTAAGCAAGAACAATATCGTTTATCTTCTAAACGATTGCCTTGACGACAACGAATTATCCATACAGTCTTCTTAAATGCAAAACTCCCACCGTCCGATGGGAGTTTTAGTTTTGTAATTTCAATTATAATACTGTAGGGCCCTGTCCTATTGAAACAGTGTAAAAAGTTGCGTCATAGCCAATCTTTTCGCGATAAGCCTTTCCAACCTTTTCCTTAAATTCATCAACAGCCTCGTCTTTAACTATAGAAACGGTACATCCGCCAAATCCGCCACCTGTCATTCTTGAGCCAATTACTCCGGGAATCTTCCAAGCTTCCTCAGCAAGTGTATCAAGCTCCACTCCTGTAACATCATAATCATCACGAAGTGAAACATGTGATGCTTTCATAAGCTCTCCAAATCTCGCAAGATCACCGGCTTTAAGAGCTGCTACCGCTTCAATTGTGCGCTGATTTTCATATACTGCATGCTTTGCCTTAAGACATCTGTCATCATCCTTAATGGCATCCTTGTGTGCCTCAAACTCTTCCTCTGTAAGGTCACCGAGAGTCTTGATATTTACTACTGTCTGCAGCTCTTCAAGAGCTTTCTCACAGGCACTTCTTCTATCATTATATGCAGAATCTGTAAGCTTATGCTTTTTATTTGTATTGCTGATAATAATCTTTGCACCATCAAGGCTGATGGGAGCATATTCAAATGACAGATCAGAAGTATCAAGGAAAATAGCATTTCCTTCCTTACCCATAGCAACTGCAAACTGATCCATAATTCCGCAGTTACAGCCATTGAAGTTGTTCTCTGAATACTGTCCTATAAGTGCGAGATCCTGATTTGTAACATCAAAACCATATAAATCTCTTAAGATAAATCCTGTCAGTACCTCAAGTGATGCTGAAGATGACAAACCTGAACCATTTGGTATATTTCCGTAAATGACCAGGTCAAATCCGGTATCAAGCTTAAATCCTCTCTGCTCAAAAGCCCAAACCACACCAACGGGGTATGCTGTCCAGCCGGCAGTTCTTGAAGCATCAAGATCATCAAGAGAAGCCTCTATTACTCTTGCATTATCAAAATTCATTGAAAAGAAACGCATTTTTCTATCGTTTCTCTTTGCTGCAGCACCATAAGTTCCGATGGTCAGTGCGCATGGAAATACATGGCCGCCGTTGTAGTCTGTATGCTCACCGATAAGATTTACACGACCGGGCGCAAAATAAGCCTTTACATTTTCGTTTTTGCCATACTGTTCTTCGAACCCCTTGAGTACAGCTTCCTTCATACTCTGTTCCATTTTAGATTACCTTCCACAATTTAGTTTTTTGCAGCCTGCAGGAGCTTCTCACGGAGCTGTGTCTCTATCTGTGAAAGCTCAGCTTCTGCTGTTCTTCTCTTTTCCTTGCCCTCTGTCTGTATCTTCATAACCTCATCAAGTGTTGAGATCAAGGTTTCATTAGTGTGTTTAAGAGTCTCCATATCAACAATGCCACGCTCTGATTCCTTTGCTGCCTCCACAGATGCTACCTTAAGCATATCTGCATTCTTCTTAAGAAGTGCGTTTGTCATATCATTAACCTCTCTCTCGGCCTTAGCTGCCTGTGCTGAATGTTCAATACCGATCGCGATAACCATCTGGTTCTTCCAAAGCGGAATAGTATTAACTATAGTTGACTGAATCTTCTCAGCCATTGCTGTATCAGCACTCTGAACCATACGGATCTGAGGTCCTGTCTGCATTGCTATTGTACGGGTAAGTTCAAGATCATAGATCTTTTTTTCAAATCTGTCACAAAGCGCAGCTATATCCTTAGCAGCCTGAGCATCCTCAGGAAGTCCTGACTGTTCTGCTTTTTTCTGTGCTTCAACGAGCTCATTTGCTCTAACCTGCTCAAGCTTCTTCTTGCCTGCAATAATGTACATGGAAAGTTCTTTATAATAGTTGAGATTCAGCTTGTACATGTTGTCGAGAGTAGCCACATCCTTCATAAGCTGCATCTGATGTCTTTCAAGCTCGCTGCTTATTACTTCAACATTTTTCTCAACGCTTGTGTATCTTGCCTTTAATGCAGTTACCTTATTTGAACTTTTCTTAAAAAAAGCCCTAATACCCTTCTCATCTTCTTCAACTTCAAAGTTCTTGAGCTCTGTAACAAGACCGGTGATCATATCACCAACCTGTCCCATGTCCTTTGTACGTACATTATCGATAGCTTTTTCTGAAAAATCTGCCATCTTCTTCTGAGTACCGGCGCCATAGTTCATTATGCCCTGAGAATTAGTGATATCTATCTGATCAACAAAAGCATCAATCTGCTTCATCTCCTCTTCAGACAGCTGTGCTTCCTTGGCTACCGCCTCCGGTGCCGGTGCCTCCGCCTGTGCTGCAGCAGGGGCTGCCGCCTCAGCTACAGGTGCATCGAACGATAATGTCGGTGCTGAATTTTCAAACTCTTTAAACTCTTCTCCCATTTTAATTCCTCCAACTTAATTTTTCTTATCAAAATACTCCAAAAAACTTACATTTACAACTTTATATATCCATTAAAACTTAAGCTCAACCTTACCGTCCTGTGAAGTCTGTTCCTTTGCCTGAGCTGTGGGTGCCGCCTGGTAAGCAGCTCCGTCAAATTGCAAAGGTTGTGCATTCATCTGAGGCTGATCAAATTCCGAAAACTGCGGAGTAGGAATCTCGCCTGACTGTATCTTGTCCAATGCATCCTGAGTAAGACCATCCTGAGCCATCATCGTCTTCATCACTGATATATCTGAAGATATATCCCATGCCATATCCTGGAACAGACTATCAAGAAGGTTCTCAAATGCATCGTTTATTAAATCCATTGCATCCTCTATTTCCTTCTTGGTCTTAGTTATATTGGTTCCAACTTCGGGCTGCTTATCAAGATCCGCATAAGCCTGCAGGAGCTTCGTGGTTGTAGGTAGATAATACTCCATAAACTTTCTGAGGTCATCAGCACAAGAAGGATCTTTTTCAACCTGAGTAAATATCTTCTTCATGATACTCTCAAGCTGATATATCTTTGCAGACATCTCATCTCCGGGTATTATGGCATTCAACTTCTGTATAGTATCAATATAAGCATTTCCTTCATTAATAACTGCTCTTGCATGTGAATCGGTAACGCCCACAGAACTCTCTGTTTTTAACCTCTCATTACCTGCAACATTAGCTGCATCATTAAGTCTCTGTCTGCTCTCAGCAAACTCTCTGTCCTGCCTAGCCTTCTCAGCCTTAATGTACTGTGCAAAAGCTCGCTCTGACAGCATAACCGTAGTCTCAGCATTATCAATTCTTGCAGTAGGAAGGTAATCCTTCTCCATCATCTTTTTTATATTAGCAAGAACCGTATCTGAGCGCTCACCGGCTGCCATAGCCAGATCGCTTATAGCAAAGTATTCTGCTCTTCCAAGTATCTTCCCATATTTATTGAATGCTCTCGCAAGCTTTTTCTCATCCGAACCGGATTTGACCAATAAACCACTAAGAGCAGTAAGTCCGAGAAAAACTGCTGCCGGCGCCAAACTCACATCAATCAGAGCTCCTAAAGCCATTATTCCCCAAAAGCAGACGCCCACTATACCAATAGAAGCTTTCCCCATGCCCTGATTGTAGCCGACAGTCCTTGTGAAAAACGGTGTCCTTCTACCTGCGCTTGCATAGTTTACTGTTCTGACATCAGAAGCTTTCCCCCTGAAATTATTTGACGGATTTGCCTTGGCTGCCTTAACAGCATCATTAATTGAAGATCTCAGCGAACTGCTCAGGTTGTTGTAGTTCCCGGTCTCAACAGCCTTCTCAACTTCCTTTAATATACGACTGCTTGCATTGTAAATATTGTCATAATCACTCATACTTTTCCATCCATAACGTCAAAAATACCGTATTCATAGGTATTCCCAAATTTTTTCATATCGCTTCTATTCTATAATAAGATTTGCCAAAAAACAATGACAGCGCCTACTTCTTCGTCATGTTTAATTTACATATTTTGGCGTCATAGAATAGATGTATTTACCAACTTGTATAAGTTCATCTTAATCGTTCATTTTTCAAGAATTGTGGTATTATTGTACATAAGGTTCGTTATTAAAAATATGAAAAAACGAGGATAGTACTATGGATAGACAAAATCTGACACTATTAACCGATCTGTACGAGCTGACAATGATGCAGGGATATTTCAAAAACAAGTCCCAAAATGAAACTGTCATCTTTGATGCTTTTTTCAGAAACAATCCTTTTGGCGGCGGCTATTCTATCATGGCCGGTCTGGAACAGCTTATTCAGTACATTAAGGAGCTCCATTTTGATAAAGAAGATATCGATTACCTGAGGAGCCTGGGTATCTTTGATGAAGATTTCCTCGATTATCTTAAAGATTTCAAATTCAGCGGAGATATATACTCCATTCCCGAAGGTACTCTTATTTTCCCGCGTGAACCTCTTGTTAAAGTTATTGCTCCTATTATGGAAGCACAGCTTGTAGAGACTGCTATTCTTAACATCATCAATCATCAGTCACTTATAGCTACAAAAGCTGCCAGAATCTGCTACGCAGCTAATGGTGACGGCATAATGGAATTTGGTCTCAGACGTGCGCAGGGTCCCGATGCCGGAACATATGGTGCAAGAGCTGCTGTAATTGGCGGCTGCATAGGTACATCCAACGTACTTTGCGGACAACTCTTTGATATTCCCGTCAAGGGTACTCATGCACACAGCTGGATCATGAGCTTCCCAGATGAATATACTGCTTTTAAAACATATGCAAAGCTCTATCCTTCAGCGTGTATCCTTCTCGTTGATACCTATGACACCTTAAGGTCAGGTGTTCCTAATGCCATAAGAGTATTTAAAGAGATGAAGGAAGAAGGAATAGATTTATCCTTCTACGGAATCCGTCTTGATAGCGGAGACCTTGCATACTTATCCAAAGAAGCCAGAAAAATGCTTGATGCCGCAGGATTCACCGATGCAGTTATCTCTGCGTCAAACGATCTTGATGAGTATCTTATTTCATCACTCAAAACTCAGGGAGCTGCAATCACCTCCTGGGGTGTTGGAACTCATCTGATCACAGCAAAAGATAATCCGTCATTTGGCGGTGTGTACAAACTGGCTGCAGTAAAAGGCGAAGACGGCACTTTCATTCCCAAAATAAAGTTGTCTGAGAATTCAGAGAAAGTAACCAACCCGGGTAACAAAAAGATTTACCGTATTTATGAGAAAGCAAGCGGCAAAGTAAAAGCTGATCTCATATGTCTTGAAAATGAAACATTTACTGAAGACAAGCAGCTTCTTCTCTTTGATCCCCTTGAGCCCTGGAAAAAGACTCTGCTTCCTGCAGGCTCCTTTACGCTTCGAGAGATTATGGTTCCAATTTTCAAAAACGGTGAGTGCGTTTACACTTCTCCTAAGACAATGGACATCAGGGAATATTGCCTGAAAGAGCAGGATACCCTTTGGGAAGAGACAAGACGTCTGTTTAACCCTCATGAAGTTCATGTGGATCTGTCAAAACGACTCTATGACACCAAGATGAAGTTACTTGACCAGATGAGCGGACTTGATATGACAAATGTAGAAAATTAAGGTAAATATTTTAATAAAAACCATGTGAGGAACTTCTCACATGGTTTTTTCATTAATCATTTATGATCATAAGGATGAATTGTCTCTATGGTTCCATCCTCAGCGATATTAAGTTTCGTGTATTTTACACATCTTCTATGGTTTACGCCGTTGGATAATTCGCAGTCATGGTAGAAAAGATACCATTCTCCCTCAATCTCCAGAATAGAATGATGAGTTGTCCATCCAATTACAGGCTCCATGATACGTCCCTTATATGTGAAAGGGCCATACGGGTTATCGCTCTCTGCATAGCACAGATAATGTGTTGTACCGGTAGAATATGAGAAATAATATTTTCCGTTATATTTATATGTCCAGGGATCCTCGAAATATCTGCGATCCTCGTCACCTGCAAGAAGGGGCTGTCCGTTTTCATCAAGGATTTTCACATCTCTAGGTGCTTCTGCAAAAGATTTCATATCAGGGTTCATAAGCGCCACTTTAGGAAATACTGCAGGTTCATCTTTTGCAGGCTCAGTTCCTTCAGGGTCAAATTTTCCTGTCCTGTATTTTTCAAGCTGGCCGCCCCAAAGACCGCCGAAGTAAACATAAATCTTATCGTCTTCATCTTTAAACGAGCAGGGATCTATACTAAAACTTCCCTCGATACAATTGTCTTCCGGCTTAAATGGACCCTCCGGCCTGTCACTTTCTGCAATGCCAAGTCTGAAATTGCCATCTTTATCCCTTGCAGGGAAAACAAGATAATATTTGTCATTTGTATATACAGCATCAGGAGCCCACATCTGATCTCTTACCCAGGGCACATCATGCATGCTAAGGGCCACTCCGTGGTCTGTCACTTCTCCTCCGAGCTTGTCCATGGAAAGAATGTGGTAATCCTCCATCTGATACTCATCACCATTGTCATTGTCTTCTCCATCATGCGGAACATCATGTGATGGATATACATATATTTTTCCTTCAAAAACATGGGCCGACGGATCGGCTGTAAAAATATGTGTTACTAAAGGCTCTCTCTCTTTGCTCATTATAAACTCCTCTCATCAACTCAAGTGTTATAACGATAACACGTTGCTACTTTGTTTTCTTTTCAATAGTTGTTAGCTAATTATCAAATATTGCTTACTACCAAACTTATAAAATGCATAACATGTCAAATTTGCACCGTTAATTTCAGCATAAACAGGCAAAATAAACTAACAGTACCTATTTAAGCAGCAATAATTAATTGTTTGAAAGCAATATTTGCTAGTTAAAAGAGCACCTTTTTGTAATAAAATATTTTCAGTAATTAACAATTATTGCTAACGCAATAATTGAGTACTTACTATAGACCGTTGTTTACATATGTTTTTAAAAAACTTTTATTTTGATTGGGGTATCAGCTTATGATTGAAACATTAAACGGACTTGTAGAAACAGTTAATTTTAAACAGAGCACATCAATAAAGCTCTATGACAATGATAAATACGAAGATTATCCGCCTCACTGGCATGCCGCAATTGAGATTATCATGCCTACCATGAATCAGTACTATATCAACTGTGCAGGAGATGATGTCGTCCTTCGCGAGGGTGATATTATCATTATCTGCCCCGGTTGCATCCATACCATAAAGGCACCTGAAGTTGGGAAAAGAATAATATTCCAGCCGGATACAACTGAGCTCAGGTTCATGAGCGAGGTAGAAAGTCTCATAAATATTATGTCACCTTATATTGTAGTGACTTCCGAAGCATATCCCGAAGTTCACTCTCATGCCCGTTCTCTGCTTCTTGAGATAAATGACATTTACAAGAAAAACGGACCTTTCTCAGAGGTTGATATTTTCTGTAAGCTTCTTGAGTTTCTCTCATGTATAGGAAAAAATTATGTCAGCACCAGAGGAAACATGGATTCCTCCGAGCATACTAGAGGTGATGAATATTTTGAGAAATTTATAGAAATCTGCGACTATCTTCAGGAGCACTGCTCAGAGGATCTGAGTCTTGATGAGATAGCTGACATGAGCGGCTTTAGTAAATTCTACTTTTCCAGAAGATTCAAACAATTTACCAATGTATCCTTCTATAAATATGTAAATCAGAAACGAATAGCCAAAGCAGAAACCTTTTTAATGGACCCTCGCAATTCTGTTACAGATGTTGCTTTAAATTGTGGTTTCCCTTCCCTTTCATCATTTATCAGAATGTTCAAGCTAATCAAGGGATGCACACCTACAGAATTCAGAAATATGTATTGGTGCTCCAGATAAAAATCATAGAATAAAACGATCCTGTGAAGGACACACGCAAGGCGAAACCAGGCTACCTTACAACACATGAGAGATTCCGCTTAGTGCTGCTTCGTTCCCGACCTGACACGGTTCGCAGGCTCTCATTGCATAAGACCCGATCCCGCACGAGCGTGCACCCGTCACAAGACCGTCATTTGTTTATGATACGCACAAGAGGTCAGCTTGTCAACCTCCGTTTCAATCTATGCTTTATACTATGACTTCTATTATGGATTCTCGAACAAAAAAAGAAAAAGTGAGGACCTGTTCCGATATCTTCAAAAAAAATGAAGGAATTTACAGACCTTCATAATCAAATTCCGGTATAAAGCTCTCGGAATCTGTACCCTCTCCCTGAAAAAAGCCATTCTCTATCCCAAGTTCTATGGCATAATTGATAAGTTCCTCATAATCCTCAGGATTGACGGCTTTCAGTAATTCCGGGTAACCTGACAAGTCTCCATGAGGAGTAAACTGATTCATGATACTCAGATAAACCTTATCACCATATCTGCATAGCAGTTCACTTACTATTTTCATGGAATCCTTTAGATTCCCCGGTAGCATCAGATGTCTTATTATTACCCCGCTTTTCATAAGAGGTCCCGAATAATCATCATCTGCGTCTTCCATCAAAAGGTTATATGCCGGCGCGTCTATTAATCTGCACCTGTTGTTATCATTCTCTGCATATGATCCTTTTGATATAAATTTCGGTTCGCCTACCTGTCTCAACATTTCATCAATTGCTGCTATTGAAATTCTAAAATAGTCTGTAGCATTACTGTATCTTACGGCAAGCTCTTCCGAATAATATTTGCAATCAGGAAGATAAATATCCACAAGCCCCTCTAATGATTTAATAGTCTCAACATTTTCATAGGCACTTGTGTTATAGACAATAGAGATCTTCAGCCCTTGCTTCTTTGCACATTCAAGTGCTCCCGATATAAGCGGAACAAAATGTGTCGGAGTAACAAGATTAATGTTTGAAGCACCTTTTTCTTCAAGTTCGAAAAAAATTTCTACAAGTCTTTCAGAAGATATCTTTTTTGCGACGTCACCCAAAGCTATCTCTGAATTTTGGCAAAAAACACAGTGCATATTGCATCCGGAAAAAAATACCGTTCCGGAGCCATTCTCACCGGATATACAAGGCTCCTCCCACGCATGTAGATACGCCCTGGCAGCTGTCAGATAGGCAGGCTGTCTGCAATACCCAAGCTCACCCTTTATTCTGTTGACCCCGCATTTTCTTGGGCAGATTATACATCTTTCCAATTCGGAATTATTTAGCTGTTTTACACTCAAAATTTGCTACTTTCTTTTTACCGCTTAATTCTTATTTTCAAAATTCATTCAGCCTTTTCTGTAGCTGCTTCCGCAAGCTTCCTGGCTTCTTTCTCTGCTTTATTTCTTTTTCGAAGTTCAGTAAAAAACTCTTTTAATATATCGCTACAGTCGCTATCAAGAACTCCTCTTTTAACCTCAACCTGATGATTAAACTCAGGATTTTCAAGTATATTCAGCACTGTTCCCCCACACCCCGCCTTGGGGCTTGCAGCCCCCATGACAACTTTAGGTATTCTGGACTGAACAATTGCTCCGGCACACATCTGGCAAGGCTCTAAAGTCACATAAAGCGTGCACTCTTCAAGTCTCCAGTCGCCCATTTTCTTGCATGCTTTCTTAATTGCAGTTATCTCAGCATGGCAAAGCACAGATTTATCAGTATTTCTGCGATTGTATCCACGGCCGATAATCTTTCCTTCATATACGATTACGCAGCCAATCGGAACTTCACCTAGCTCTATAGCCTTACGCGCCTGCTTCAGCGCTGCCTTCATATACTTTTCATCAAGCTTTTCTTCATCACTCTTTACTTTTAATTCAGGATATTTACTCATATTACTCAATAGCTGTTTGAATCCACATACTTCATATAATTAAGAACCATCAGTGCAATTTTAAAGGTCAATGCTTCATCGAAGGTTCTGATATCAAGACCGGTCGCCTTTTGCAACTTTTCAATTCTATACACAAGTGTATTTCTGTGCACAAAAAGCTGTCTCGAAGTCTCTGATACGTTCAGGTTATTCTCAAAGAACTTATTGATCGTGTTAAGAGTCTCTTCATCCAGGTTCTCCGGCACTTCACGATCACCGAAGATCTCATCTATGAAAATTCTGCAAAGGCTTATCGGAAGCTGATAAATAAGTCTGCCGATTCCAAGTGTGTTATAAGCTATAACATGTTTTTCAGCATAGAAAATCTTACCTACATCAAGTGCCATCTTGGCTTCTTTATAGGACTTACTCAAATCCTTGATCTCAGATACTATTGTTCCGTAAGAAACACGAACATCGAGCATAGCCTCTGTATTCATCATATCAACTATAGTTGTTGCTATACTTTCAATATCTGCGTAGCTCTCTCCGGCCTTAAGGGCTTTTATCAGAATCACACTGGATTCGTCAACTGCCGTAACATAATCTCCTGTCTGAGCTGTGTACATACTTCCTAACAGTTCTGCAGCTCCGCTATCTCTCTCGGCTCTTGTTTCTACGAGTATGATAATCCTTGGAACATTTACATCTATTCTGAGTTTCTTCGCACGGTTATAAATGTCGATGAGAAGCAGATTATCAAGGAGAAGATTTTGGAAAAAGTTATTCCTGTCATATTTTTCCTTGTAAGCCACAATAAGATTTTGAAGCTGGCTGACACATATCTTTCCAACCATATATGCATCCTCGCCCTGCCCTGAAGCAAGAAGTATGTATACAAGCTCGCCCTCATCCAATATTTTCAAAAGATGAACTCCGCTTATCACCTGAGATTCCACAGGTGACTCTGCAAAATTTGCTATGAATTCTGCATCAAAATCGGGAGCATCTGCTGTTCTGGCAACAGTTCTGCCCTTTAAGTCCATGACGCAAAGCTGTACTCTCGTAATAGCAGAAAGTTCATCAATACTATTTTGTATAATTTGCGCAGTAATCATTTATGCCTCCACCGCTTTTCTTGTAATCCAACCTTGCACTTTGCCGTGCAAAATCCAACCTACAATCATTTTACTTTTCGAAATAGCAGAGTTCAAGTGATTTTATGACATTCTCGCGGAGCGTTTTTGTATCATAGGAAAACAATTTCCTATGATACAAAAAAATAGTGAATGGCAATATCATATTGTCATTCACTATTTTTTAAGTATTCTTATACTGTCACAAAGCGAAATACATTCCAAGACAGGGGCTTAAGCTCTGCTTTTACTGTCATTTCATTGCAAACTGTGTCTTTTGCCTCTGTGGGAGCGAGGTTTTTGTCTGACTCCTCATTCGGTGTTCTGTTTTCAGTGAACATCTCTGTATGCCCTTCAAAACGCATACCTGTAAGTCCTGTTATATCAAGCGTAAAGTCTGCACTGTCCTCCCAGTCACGATTTATAACAAAGACAGTCAGTTCACCAGTCTCAGAATCATACGCTGCCGCACTGTCAATAAAGTCCACCTGATTCTGTTCGTGGTACTTATGCGTATCATCGAGGGCAAAACTTTCTAAATCATATGTCTCACACTCAACAGAAGTCTGCAGAGATATTCCATGACCATATTTCATAAGATCTGCATATGGATAATATGCCGGAATCGTGAATACATGATCATGGTCACAGCCTGCTGCCACACCTAGACCTGATGTCATACAGCCTATCTTTACACGATCTGCATGGCGAAGCATCTCAAGGATAACAGCTGCATTCCCAAGTGCCATAAGCATCGGATCCATAGGCGGGAATGACCTGGAAGGCATATTATCCGGATCATGGCGAACATATTCGCGCTCCGGATCAAAAAGATAATGTGTACCCGGTTCTATGTACTGCTCTCTGCCAAAATGAAGCTCTTTTTTCTCCATAGGCATTACACCATATTCATCCAATGACAGCTTCATTACTTTAGGAGAGTGCATCAAAGCTTGAACGTAATCGCACAAAGCTATCTCTGTACGTATATAGTCTTCATAGTAACGTGATGCAGCCATGAACTGCGCATAATTGCCAATTTCTGCCGACTGATAATGGTGCATTGAAATATAGTCAACTGCGTTATAACATTCCTTGAGGACTTTCAAATCCCAATCAGGATAGTGTGAAAGATCCGGAGAACTTGAAACACAGACTGCCGTTTCTATACTTCCATCAACCCACTTCATTGCCTTTGAGGTTTCATTTACAAGAAGTCCGTAACCTCTGGGATCCTTTTCCCAGGAAGCAACCTGCCATGGACCGTCCATTTCATTTCCCAGATACCAGACTTTAACTCCATAGGGTTTTGCATGTCCGTTTTTCTTACGAAGATCTGACCAGTAAGTACCGCCCTCATGGTTGGTATATTCAACATTGTAGATGGCATCATTTATGCCGCCTGTACCCAGGTTTATTGTATACATAGGCTCCATTCCAACCTTTTCAGCCCACTGGAGATACTCGTCATGTCCGACATCATTCGGATAATATTGATGCCAGGCCAGATCCAGGTGCTCCTTCCTGTTTTCCTTAGGACCAATGGAATCCTTCCAGTCCCAGCCGGATACAAAATTGCCTCCGGGAAGACGAACCGCAGGCACATCTGTTTTTTTCAAAGCCTCAATCCAGTCTTTTCGAAATCCCTGCTCATCTGCAGTGGGATGCTTCGGGTTGTACATATTTCCGTAAACGATCGATCCGATGGGCTCCATGAAAGCACCATAGATACGTTTTGATATATTTCCTATCCTGAAATTTGGATTAATTGACACTTTTGCTTTTTTAGCCATTTTTTCTTTCCTTTCTATATTTTAATTATTCAATTACATGATTGCGTCTCATCGATTTTTACCATTAACAGCCAGCCACAGATTAAACTGTCTCTGCTTCTCTGCAATATATTTGTCCAAACCGGCTTTTTTTAGCTTGTCATTAAACTCCGCCGTTCCTGATACAGGATCCAAAAAACCGTACAGCAGCTGATTGGCATACTCATCATATATGTTTTGTAATGCCGCATATTCTGCGGTATATTGACTATTATCAAAGGTAAAGCCCAAGGCGATGGAGGTCTCTGCATTCGCATTGAATTCTTTTATTTTTGAACCCAAATCCAAAGAATCTCCAACCCAGCTGGGGCATATATACTGATTTGGCATCTCCCAATTCATGGTGTGATACCATTCTGCATTCTGTATATCCACTCCATCCGGAAAATCAATGTGACCATCCGGTTTGGTAACATAATCCACACCCTCTTCGCCCCATACCAGCAAGGTGGATAGCTGAGGATCCGTGTAAAGCTCATTCATAAGCTGAACTGCAGCAATAGGGTCCGGAGAAGCCTGATTCAGACAGGAAATAACGGATGTGATTCCTGTAGACTTGATTATGTTCTGTCCCAGGGAAAACACGATCATTTCTCTTCCGCATTCACTGGATATTTGAGACTTGTAACCCGGTTTTGACGGAGCAAGCATCGACATATATGCTCCGGACTTGATCTTAGCAGAGCTGGAACTCTTGTCAGATAAGGCATCCGGAGATATTAGTCCCATCTTGTTCCATCTGTACATACGCTTGACCATGTCCATCCACTCATCGCTCTCCATCAGATTTGTGACTGTCTTGTCCTTCGTAGGGTCAAGAAGAACCCCGAACCAGTCATTACCAAGATTGTCCACAATTGAGCCCTGAGCAAACTGATTACCTGCTACTGCAAATACAGTTTTATCCGGAAATTCCCTGTGAAGCTTTAAATAAATATTTTCAATCTCTTCCCAAGTTGCCTTAACCTCCTGGTTTTCATCTTCCTCATATTCATAACCGATCGCATCAAGATATTCCTTGCCTATCACAATAGCCGCTGTAGTTATGGCATAATCCTTTACCGGAGGGATCCCATAGAGATGACCTGCATATTTACATGCTTCCTGATACTTTTCAGGTATAAGTTCCTCTATTCCGGGTCCATAGGTATTAAGTAAATCATTTTCATTCAGATCGTAGCAAAAACCGTTGTTCACACAGAGTGTATACCCTATGACATTCCCACCGAACCAGTCGATCTGTTCGTCATTATTTGTCAGTTTCAAGTGTATATCCTGACCGTATGAGGCAAAATCCATAGCTAAAAGCTCTATCTCCAGACATAACTTTTTACGCAGGATTTTGTTCATTGCTTCCTGAATTCTCTCTATACCAACGGGTCTGCCTGTCCAGGTATATATAGCGTAAGTAACCTTCTGATACTTTCCTGTCTTCTTATACTCAGCTCTGCGGTCGTCTATTGCCTTCCTGTAAGCAGGAGCCATATCGCTTTCCGTTGTTTCGGCAGACGATGAAGCGTTAATATCTTCCGAGCCATTCCTGCTCCTGCCACATGCCGTAGGAGTAACCGCCATTACTATAATAAGTAGAAAAGCTGCCACCCTCATTGTCCTTTTCATTCCAGAAACTCCTCCTTAAAGTGAAGCATTGTGCAAAATATATAATTTTCTTGATATTTTTTTTGATAACCAGTATTATTTTAACAGTAAACGAGGGAGTATAAATGTATAACATGGAGGAGTTTTATAAAAAATTTTATAGCATTTTGCCGGTATCTGAACGAAAGCATTCACTGCTACACCGGTTCGATATATTATTTTTAATGTCCATGCTCATTTTTACTACACTTCTTGCAGCCGTTACCATGGTTATCTTTTTTAACCTTCGTGAATTCTCATATCATTCGGTTCAGGATTCTCTTCGTTTTTACGATAACAGGCTCTATGTCGAGCTTAGTCAGAATATCATGTTCCTCATCGACAACTGCTCGTCTGATCCGGATATTATAAGGCTGCGTACTACCATGGACAGCAACGAGGAAGTTGGCTGCATGGCACGCATCCAGAACCGATTATCAACTCAGATCACACCCCATTCTGTAATCAGGGGATTTTACCTGTATTATCCTGACAAAGAGGTCTTTCTTCCGGTCTATAATACTGCCAACACAGGCACAGACTCCGGATATCCGTTTCCCTCTTTTATCAGAAAGCTTTTACAGAACCACCTGGAAAACGGTGGCTCCATCGCCGGCCTTCCACAAAACTGGTTTTTCCTTGAAGATCAGAACTGCCTTATCAGGGTGTTTAGAGTTGGCGGAATATATGGCGGCGCATGGATTGATCTGAACAATCTTCCGGGATTTGAAGAATTTTTCGGAAATGACGCGCTCCTGCTTATTACTGACAATTCCGGAAAGGTGCTGTTTGCCGGCAATACCCTTGCAGAAGACGGCTATAATAAAGACTACAGCAAGGATTTGAAAATCCCTGTTGAAAAATCTCTTTCAGGTCCTGTTTCCGCAAACATCCCCGGTATCGGCAGGAAAATTATCATCTCCTTCAGGCAAAGCTTTTCAGATTACTGTTTTACAGTTCTGCTTCCTCAAAAGCAGTTCTTACAGGCATTCCGTTCACTTTATTTTCTTTTGATACTGCTTATCCTATGGGCTGTTATCTTTTTTATATCCTATAGCCGCATGGGCCGGATGATTATTGAGATTCCCATCAAATCTCTCATGGCAGTATCCAGGAACATCCGTGCAGGCAATCTGGACACCAGGATCATTCCTTCAAATAACTACGATGAGACCATCCAGATTACAGATGCTTTTAATAAACTAATATCCGAGATAGGTGATCTTAGGATCAGTGTCTATGAAGAGCAGCTCCAGGCTCGCGAGTTTGAGTTGAAATCTCTGAAAAATCAGGTTGCTCCACATTTTCTGATCAACTGCCTTAATACAGTGTTTATGTCAGCACAGGACCAATCAAAACTGGAAGTGACAAATCAGATAATTTCAACGCTGTCCTCTCACCTGAGGTATACACTTTCTGACAGGGATATTGTTCCTCTGTCTGAGGAGCTTGAATATCTCGAAAATTACATACTGCTTACTCAGTACAGATTCCCTGAGACACTACAGTATGAAAAGGAAGCCGATCCCGATCTGCTTGATGCAGAGGTGTTCCCGATGATATTACTTACTCTCACCGAAAATTCCATCAAGACCGGACTTATTATGGGCGAGCCTTTTCTAATCCGAATAAGGGCAACCAAAAAGATAGAAAATGGTGTGACATTTGTTTGTCTTGAACATACGGATTCCGGAAGCGGTCTGTCCGAAGAAAAGCTTGAAAAATACAATCATATCCTGGAACATCCTGAGGTTACGGAAAAAGGAACCGGCGTAGGACTCTATAATACTGCTATGCGGCTTAGACTCCTTCTCGGATCCGAAGCAAAGCTTACCTTTGCAAACGCGGAAGGCATGGGATTATGTGTCACAATATGCTTCCCTTATAAGAAATACTAGGAAAAGGAGAGTTTACATGAATCTTCTGATAATAGACGATGAATACTATATAGTTCAAGGCCTTGTAGGTATGATAGATAAAGAAGACCTTGGAATTGACCATATCTTCACAGGCTACAGTGCACAGCAAGGGATAAATGTCCTTAGAAAAGAGCAGATCGATCTGATGCTGCTGGATATTGAGATGCCCAAGGAAACCGGTCTTGAGCTCCTTGAGCAGCTTAATGCTGAAGGGCTTCAACCAACAACAATTATATTGTCCGGGCACCAGCGTTTTGACTATGCCCAGGAAGCCATCCATTATCACTGCTTTAATTATCTGCTTAAACCCATAGGAAAACAGAACCTTAATCAGGAATTATCACGTGCCATTGCATTTTTGCGGCCTAATCAGGCCAATCCCGAACACGTTACAGGTAGCGACATCAAAATCAATGACAGCGGTTTTGTCCACACTGTGCGCAGTTATATCCGCGACCATCTGTCGGACGCGGATTTAAACCGTGTCAAGATTGCTGATGCCATACACCTGAACCCCGATTATCTGTCATTTTGTTTCCATAAGGAATTTGAAACAACGCTTACAGCTTATATCAATTCAAAACGAATGGATCAAGCAAAATACCTACTAAAAAATACAAATATGAGTATTGCGGATATCGCAGAACAGGTAGGTATCCCCAATACCTCATATTTCTACAGACAATTCAAGAAAACAACGGGTCAAACTCCCCAGCAATACCGCAAATAGCGGGGAGTTTTTCCCCTTTATCCCTTAACTGCTCCGATTGTAATACCTTTTACGAAGTATCTCTGCAGGAAAGGATATATTATCATAACGGGAAGTATACCCATTACCGTCAGTGCCATTCTTACAGAAGTTGATGGCAGGTCTGCCATGTTGACATTTCCGCTTCCGTTCTGAGCCTGCTGCCTCAGCTGATCAAGATTACGCTGAATCTTCATAAGCAGAACCTGGATACTGTAGAGCTTATCATCATTGATATAATACAGACCGTTCATCCAGTCATTCCAGTATGCAAGTCCGACCAAGAGACCGATTGTTGCGGTGATTGGCAGCGCCATAGGGAATACAACCTTGAAAAGGATTCCAAATTCACCGGCTCCGTCAACTCTTGCAGCATCAATAACTTCATCCGGAATATTGGTTGTGAAGTATGTACGCATCATAATAACATTGAAAGGACTCATCAGTAAGCCCGGAACCAGCAATGCAATAACTGTATTGCGGATATGGAATGTCTGTGTCCACATCAAATATGCAGGAACCAGTCCGCCTGAGAAGAGCATGGTAAAGAAGAGATAGAATGCAAATATTTCTCTTCCCGGGAGCTCTTTTCTTGAAAGAGGATATGCATATAACAATGTAATAAACAGATTCAATAAAGTTCCCACAACTGTAACTGTTATCGAAATTACATAACCACGTGCCACAGATCCGGACTGAACAAACAGATATTTGTAAGCATATGTACTGAACTTTTTGGGGAAGAAACTATATCCGTTTGCTATCAAACTTTGTTCATCAGTAAGTGATGACATGAGCATAAGTATAAAAGGCGCAAGCGCACAGATAGCCAGAATGATCATCAGCGCATTTGCCAAAGTCTGAAATACTCTGTCTTTTTGTACCATATTTCTAAGATCCTCCTATTAAAACAGCGAACTTTCGTTATCTATTTTTCTGACTATAGCATTTGCTGTGATTACCAGAATAAATCCTACAACAGACTGATAAAGACCTGCTGCTGAGGACATTCCTACATTGTTATTCTGGATAAGTCCGCGGTATACATAGGTATCAATAGTCTGAGTTACGTTGATAAGCGGACCGGAATTAAGAGGAACCTGATAAAAAAGACCGAAGTCTGAACGGAAGATTCCGCCAAGTGCCATAAGTGTCAATATAATAATTGTAGATTTCAGACCGGGCAGAGTAACATGGACAATTTTCTGCCAGCGGTTTGCTCCATCCACAACAGCAGCTTCATAAAGTGTGCTGTCAATACCGCAGATAGTAGCATAGTATAGAATCATATTATATCCAAGGCCCTTCCAGACATTGATAAGAACAAGGATAACGGGCCAATATTTTGCAGTGTTATACCAGTCAACCGGATCCCCACCAAACAGTTTAACTACAGTGTTATTGATGAAGCCATCGCTGGTGCTGAGAAATGCATAAGCAAGATAACTTACTATAACCATTGAAATCAGGAAAGGAATCAGAATAATCGTCTGATATGCCTGCTTTGCTGTTTTGTTGCGGATTTCATTAAGAATGATCGCTGTTGCTACAGCCAGAACAGTACCAAGTATAATAAATACGACATTATAAAGAACTGTGTTTCTGATCATTATCCATGCGTCTTTGGTTCTGGTGAGGAATTCAAAATTCTTAAATCCGCACCAGGGACTTCCGTATACACCTTGTGCAGCATTATACTGCCTGAAGGCTATCTGTATTCCAAACATCGGAATATATGAATTTATAAAAAGATACACTACACCGGGTAAGAACATTAAATACATCGGCCAGAAGTGTTTTAATGTTTTCTTTGTCTTTTTCAACCTAACCCCATCCTCCTTCAAGTAATATTATCATGCAGGTGTCAAAATGATATTTGACACCTGCATTTTGTGTGTTAATTATTCTTGGCAGTATTATTTCTTATTTGCCAGAAACTCATCAAGCTGTTTCTGCTTCTCGGCGATAATCTCATCGATGCCGGCTGCCTTAAGCTCATCTATATACTTAGGAAGATTCTCTTCGGGATCAATAGCACCCCACAGAAGAGCTGTCCTGTAAGAAGATACAACGTTATTACAAGCTGTTACCTGATTCATAACAGCACTGCTGTCCCATATGAATCCCATAGCAGGGCTAGGTTCGCCGCTATTGTTGAATTCGTTAAGCTTTGTCCAAAGATCCGGATCCTCAGCACCTTCCCAAACAGGTGTAATCTGCTGATTAGGCCATGCCCAATCCATTGAAGAATAACCGGAAGCGTTAGGATCAACACCTTCAGGAGATGTGATCATCTTGTGAGTGTCATCTGTATATACCCAGTGCTTGCCTTCGATACCGTTGATGAACAGGTTGGATACTTCAGGATCTGTGTACATAAGGTTCCAAAGCTTCATAGCTTCTTCAGGATGCTTTGAGCTATAAGGAATCATCCATGAGTTTCCGTTAGGAATTGCTGTATGCTTGATAGGTCCATGAATCTTCATGAAGTAAACTTCTTTGCCGTTGCCCTTGAAAACCTCAAGTTCCTTGCCGGGCTTCCAGTTCTCATACATTGCAAATCCGTTGTTTGAAAGAAGAGCGTTCTCTGTAGTTGTTGTAGCATCAGGCATGATCAAGCCTTCCTGATTCCACTGCCACATCATCTTGCAGAAATCCTGGAAGCTCTTTGTCTCAGCTTCATCAACAACTGTTGTGCTGTCTTCGCGGCAGTCCTCAAGGATACCAAGAGAATCTCCAAGCGGATCAGCAGGAATAGTGGTCTGCATACCACCCTGTGCCCATGTGGGAACAAGAGCATACATCTCAGGATGAGCTTCGTGAACCTTTACAAGGATTTCGTGCATATCATCGTAAGTACCGTACTCAGGAACTGTAATTCCAAGTTCGTCACAGATGTCCTTGCGCATAGCAAATCCTGCTGCACGTGATGTATCTTTCTGGTTAGGAAGAGCATAGAGCACGCCATTCTTTTTGCAAGCCTCAAGGTCATACTCGTTGATTACGCCTTTTGCACCCTGTCCATATTTCTCTAAAAGATCATCAAGGGGATAAGCCCAGTTATTATTAACTACTGTGTTAAACTGACCACTTATGTTGTTGTAGCACATAAGATCAATAGCTTCACCGGAAGTCAGAGCAAGGTTGATCTGCTCAGCATCCTGTCCACGAACAAGATCAATCTCACAGCCGATTTTCTCACGTGTGATCTTGCTGATAGCTTCAGCAACTTCCTTGCAGTCCTCGGTATCAGCATTACCATTTCCCCAAACCACGAGCTTTACGTATTCGCCTGATCCGGCATTGTCCCCGCCAGCCTGATCAGAACTTGTTGCTTCGCTGCCGCCGGCTGTTCCTGCGCTGCTTCCGCCACAAGCGGTAAGGCTAAGGACCATCGTCAGAGCAGATAGTAAGGCTACCAATCTCTTTTTTTTCATTTTGTTACATCCTCCTACTTAAAAATTTATGGTTACGATTTTGAATCGGCAATATGTACAAATGATGTTCCATTTTTGCCGTTTCTTTGTATTCATTTATACAATAAATAATGAATGTATAATATGCACTATTGTTCGTTTTTTTTGTACATTTCTTATAGTGAATATTTATACTCCTAATTTTTTTGCAAAAAAAATCACAAAAAAGGCGCCATTTAAGGCGCCTTTTTATAATACTTAGCCAACAACCTCTCTTTTAGAGCATTATCCCGTTCACCACAGCTCTTATTCTGTGATGATGATAAAGCTCTTCATTAGGTCTCATATTGTGCATATAAGCGACAGAGAATTTTTCAACGGGATCAGCTTCAACCCATATCCCTGTACCCCCTGTCCATCCAAAATTACCTACATGCCCATTGTGACCATACTTCTGGGTAAGAAGAGTGCGGAATCCAAGTCCATATCCATACCCTGCAAGATAATCATTTTCAAAATCTGCAAGCTGCTCTGGGCCAAGCTGATTTTCATGAAGCATGGCAACTGTACCGCTGCCCAGATATTTTCTACCTTTATATGTACCGCCATTTGCCAGCATCTGCATAAATACAGCAAAATCAGCAGCACTTATGAACAGATTCGGGCGGGCACCAGCCGGAACACTATCAGGATCCAACGACAAAAAGTCTCCGGTCTTTTCGAAGTCTCCCGGTCCCTTCTTCGCATAATTGGTTACAACTCTGTCTTTATTTGAGGGGCGCACAAATGTATCTGCATCATTAAGCTCCAATGGCTCTATAAGTCTTTCCCGGAACACTTCTCTCAATGGTTTTTCCTCGAATGTCTCAACAAGAACACCTGTGATCTCAGAACCGAATCCATAAAGCCAATGAGATCCGGGCTCAAACATAACAGGTACATCAGCCATGGCGCGCACTTCTTCTGCTATTGTTGTTGGTCCCTTCTTCAGAAGTTCCTCCATCTTTTTACTCATCGCTGCCAGTGTAGGTGTTGAGGGATTAACATCCGGCATCATACAGTAGGGTAGTCCGCACATCATTGCTACCGCATCTCTGATAGTGATCGGTTTATCCAACGGTTCAGTATCAATATCGCCATTTGGACGTACTACATATTTTTTTGTGTTCTTCCATTCCGGCAGATAATAATAAAGCGGATCACTGAAAAGGAATTTACCTTCTTCGAATATCATTCCCAAAATAGCATAGGTGAACAGTTTTGTAGTTGATGCCTGGCTGAACATACTGTGAACATCTACTTTCCGCTTCGATTCTATATCCGCGTATCCGGCTTCCCCATGATAGAGCAGTTCATCCCCCTGCATGATCGCAACTGCACATCCGGGATTTGTTCCCCCATCAACAAATGACCTTATGAGTTCGTCAATTTTTTTAAAATCTTTCATGCTAACCCTCCTATGATATAAAAAAATAGCGCGGCTCTTTCGAGCCGCGCCTACATTTTTCTTCAATAAACAGATTAGTTTGTGATAACCTTCTCTGTCTCTTTGTCGAATACGTGAATCTTCTCAACATCAAATGCGAACTTAACCTTGTCGCCGGGACGAGCTGTTGTACGAGAGTCAACTCGTGCTGTAACAGGGAAGCCTGCAAGATCAAAGTACAGATAAACTTCTGCACCAAGAAGCTCGTATACGTTGATTGTTGATTCGAATACAGCCTTAGATGTGCTAACAACCATCTCAGAATCATCAACATCCTCAGGACGGATACCGAATGTAACTGTCTTTCCGGCATAACCACCCTCGATAACCTTCTTAGCCTTTGCCGGAGGAAGCTCGATTGACTGACCTGCAATCTTGAGGCAAGCCTTATCGCCAGATACTTCTACTTCTGCATCAAGGAAGTTCATCTGAGGTGATCCCATGAATCCTGCAACGAAGAGGTTGCAAGGCTTGTCATAGAGGTTCTGAGGTGTATCAACCTGCTGAACAACACCATCCTTCATAACAACGATTCTTGTACCAAGTGTCATAGCCTCAGTCTGATCGTGTGTAACGTAGATGATTGTGGTACCAAGTCTCTGGTGAAGCTTAGCGATCTCAGTTCTCATCTGAACACGGAGCTTAGCATCAAGGTTTGAAAGAGGCTCATCCATAAGGAATACCTTAGGATTACGAACGATAGCACGACCCATAGCAACACGCTGTCTCTGTCCACCGGAAAGAGCCTTAGGCTTACGATCAAGAAGGTTTGTAAGATCAAGGATCTTAGCTGCATCCTTAACCATCTTGTCGATCTCAGCCTTCGGAACCTTACGAAGCTTAAGTCCGAATGCCATGTTATCATATACTGTCATATGAGGATACAGAGCGTAGTTCTGGAATACCATCGCGATATCTCTGTCCTTAGGCTCTACATCGTTAACTACGCGATCGCCGATTTTAAGTGTACCTGAAGAAATATCTTCAAGACCTGCGATCATACGAAGTGTTGTTGACTTACCACATCCTGAAGGTCCAACGAAGATGATGAACTCCTTGTCCTGAATATCAAGATTGAAATTCTTAACAGCTTCAAAACCGTTAGGATAAACTTTGCATACATTTTCAAGTGTTAAACTTGCCATTTCCTTTTCCTCCTCTTTAACTGGCAATATTGGATACCGAGTATCCATAAATCGTTTTTCACGATATAAAAAGTATAGCCAAAGCGATTTGCTTTGGCTATGCAACTATTATACAAAGATTTCGGCAATCGTTGTAAAAATTGCTTATTAACTTTTTGTTTATAAATTTTTTAGGAAAGTTTGCACAAATTTTATTTATTGTTGTGTGCAAATTGTCTTATGTCTAATTCACTGATAGTTTTTAGAATTACTTTTTATCTCTTGCTTCCTGCATACGTTTTATTGCAGCCTGCAATTCTTCGTCATCATCATCCGTGCGTACTTCCTCTCCGTCATCATAGCCCTCAACCTTGGGTTCAAACTTTTTAAAGAGACCGTTGTACATAAGAGCCATAAGATATGCAGGTCCTGTAAAGCCGAACATGATAAGTATAGGTACAATCCTAATATCAAAGAAATACAAAAGAACAAGAGGAATCATGGAAACAACTGCCATTCCTACTGTCCTCGGAAGTCCTAATATTGAGAACATACATGCATTCTTAAGTGTATTCTTTATAGGGTTATCAAATCTTGACTGAAGCGGGAATATATATAGTGAGATCATGTACAGTATCAGTGTTATTCCCAACATAATATATGTATAAATCGACGGAAGCACTGTGGCATTAGCCCTTACCCACAAGAAATCAACACCGATAATACCTGCCAGTATCATCATAATGATCCACAAAATTGTTGACTGCTTAAAATTCAGTTTAAAGGATTTCCAAAATCCCTTAACCACATATGTTTCTTCATCTCTGACCATTTTAAGAAGAACATAATGCATTCCTGTAAGTGCTGCGCCTCCGGTAAAAGGTATAAGCACGAAAACAAGTACTACAAGATTCAATATCATAAGATCTGCGACTCTGTTAAGTGCCCTCATTAAAGGGCTATCCATATCAAAAAATTTTCCCATATTCTTATTACTCCTTAAATAGAAAAAAACGCTCAAGCATTACTATAACATGCTCGAGCGTTATTTGCATTTGGTTTTTATAAAGATTAGCCTGCGATCGTCTTCTTAATCCATTCAAGCTGGTCTGAAAATACCTTTTCACGGCCGATTTCCTGCTGAAGCTCATGTCTCATTCCGTCATAGAGCTTGATCTCAAGATTTTGAAGTCCTATCTGATCCTTCCATATTCCGTAAAGATGTTCAACACTCTTTCCGTACTCTCCTACAGGGTCCTCCTTGCCGGCGGTAAGAAGAATCGGAAGTTTCTTCGGAATATCTTCCATCTTTCCTGTATCCTGAACTCTGGACAGAAGTTCAAACAAGGTCTCGAATCCGTTTATTGTAAATACAAAGTTATCCTTGGGGTCATTCTCATATTTCTTTACGCTCTCTTCATTGTGAGAAAGCCAGTCAAACTTACTCTTAGGACTTGAGATTCTGCTGTTATAAGACTTAAAAGCCATATTATTCATGAAGTTTGAACGATGCTTTTCACCAAAGAAGGCTCCAAGTATTGCGCACAGGGTCTTGCCTGTCTTTATGGTTCCCGGACCCTGCCAGCCTGTTCCCTGAATAATAGCTCCCTGAATACCCGTGCCATATCTTGTCAGATATTCTCTTGCTACAAAAGATCCAAAGCTATGGCCCAAAAGGACAACCGGGATTCCCGGATACTCTTCCTGAGTCATCTTCTTAAGCCTGTGTGCATCTCTAAGAATTACAGTTGCAGGATCATTTTTACAGAAGTAACCATAAGGCACTCTTGTTGAAACAGAATCACCATGACCAAGATGATCATTTCCCATTACCATGATCCCATTATTTGCCAAATAATTTGCAAACTCGTCATAGCGATCTATGTACTCCTGCATACCGTGAATAATCTGCAGTATAGCAATGGGCTTCTCATCCGGAATCCATCTTATCGCATGAATTGTAGTTTCGCGGTCTCTAGATTTGTAAGTAAGTTCCTCTTTACGTGCCATAATACCCCCTTAAGCATACAGATTGCTCTGACATAATTCTTCTGTTAATATTTTACCACAATATCGTAATGAATATTCTAAAAAAATCGTTAATTAGTTTATATTTTAAAAACACTTTCCATCTTTTTATCTACAAAATATATCTTTTAATTTGTTATTTCAGAAAACGGTGAATTAGCGATTATTTCCGGGTCGCCTGCCTTCAGTTTTCCGGTTGAATCCTTCTCAACCTTAATCCTGAACCACTTAGAGGAGCCTACGCCATTTCCCGGTGCTTCATGAAGGTAATATGTTCCTTCGCTTAGCTTACCTATATAAAATGCTCCGGCATTTCCCGCGCTCCATCCTGTTTCATTATCTCTGACAATCCTTAATCCGTCGCTCCTGTAAATATCAAACCTTGGTCCTGTCAGAGGTTTCCCGCTTCCATCAACCTTCTTTAAGAGAACCTTGGCTTTATCCTTTGAAAGATTGATTATTCCGTACTCTCCGATAACTGATTTGCCATTCTGGACACACTCAGGATCTATCTTTTCCTTTTCGACATCCATTCTGACAATGACATATTTTGTCTGATTCTCTCCAGTTTCAATAATCTCAAGAGTTTTTCCTGTGTCAGCAGCTATGTCTTCCACAGCCTTCTTGACATCATCCTCTCCCACATAAAGCTTATAGATATACTGATGATGATTATTCTCCTCATCAGGATCTTCATTTGCCTTAACATAATAATCCGGTTCATATTTATCAGGCACAGAGGTTTCCTTCATGAAATATATGCCTCCCGGAATCTTAAACTTTATGTTTCCTTCTTCGTCTGCAGAATCAGTCGAAGTAACTACACTGGCTGCAATCTCATCATTGCCGTTTTTGATAAGAACGTTCTCATATGCCTTGGCTGAACCATCAACCACTGAGGCCAGACTGTTATCATCACCATCCGGCGAAGTATCGTAAAACATAAACTGTGCTCCTGCGAGTCTCCTGGCCTTTCCATCATCTTCACATATGGAAGTTATCTTTTTCAGGCTAACGTCAACACCATTACTGTTAGTTACGATAGCACCGTTACAGATAGCAATCTTATCCTCACCCTGGGTTGCGTACTCCTTCTTAGTCCAGATAAGTTCGTCACTGTTTTCCTTTTCTTCGACTACATATGGATCAACGCTGCCATATGATGAAGGCATATCGATTCCTTCTTTATTCATGGAAACAGTCCCATCCGCCGCTATCTCAACTTCAAATGACGGCTGGTATTTTTCATGGCCCTGATAGCCTTCAGGTATCACAGTTTCCTTAATAACATATACCGTCTTTTCACTGTCGGGTCTTGCAAGCCAGACATTAAAGTATCCGTCGTCATTAGTAACCCCGTACACATTACTTGGCATATTCTCATAGAAGATACTGTAATTACCGTCAGCTTCATTCTTGGTCTGATACAGCCTTATGGGATCATCCTGACCCTTTATGAATACTCTGAACTCAACATCCTTTATAGGCTCTTTTTTATCGTTGATCTTCTTAACTCTAAACAGCATTGCCTGCTTATAGCTGTTTGTGAAATTAGTTGATTCATTGTCATCATAATCCGTATTGTCGCTTGGCTCAGCCTGAGTTACTACCGTCTTTTCAGGATCCCATGGTCTCTCCTTTTCATCCTCGCTGTTTCCTGTATTGGTCTGGTTGTAGGTAAGCTCTGTACTGTAACGCCTGTTATCAAGCTTTACATCGTAGTTGTTTTCATAAACCTCAAAAGTTTTCTCTCCGTCAAAAGTGACAAGCCACGTATACTTCTTTTCCGTTACTTTCCCTTCATTGTCTTTCTTCTCACTGTATTTCACATAGCCAAAGGTATTTGGTGCTACCTTAGCCATCGCAGTTTTAGAGATAGACACATCGTTTGTAACCCTGTCTAAAAGTGTAAGTGTAAGTACTTCGTTCTCATCATCCTTGTTTTTAAGAGTAATATTGAACCTGTTTTTAGCTGCTTCAACTTTTCGGTTTCTCTCTGAATCACTATCGCTATCATCAACCTCCTCTATTCCGTTAGTCAGCGCATCCAACGCTGCAGCCTCACCTTTTATAGTCTTAGTGACAGTAAGGCAGCTTATCTTCTTGGTTATCTTTGCATTAACATGAAAACCGTTACTGTTATCTGCTGACTGATACTTCACAACCACCCACCTAATCATGTATTCATCAGCATTTAATAAACTCTTGTTTATTTTTTCGTTTTTTCTGGTCGCCTCATTATAAATTACAATTTGCTTAATGGATTCGTTTTTCAGATAGTTAAATACGTACTCATCACTTGGCAGATAGGATAATTGCCAGGTGTGATTCTTCTGGACATTATCACTTGGAGCCCCTGTCTTTTCCTCATATTTTAAGTGAACCTTTCTGTCAATTGATCCATCATCATAGAATCCGTCTTTTCCTGCAAACCCCTTCCTTATTGACTTGTCAGCGCGCACTGTATCCTTTTCTGTTCTTGTTACACCATTTTCATCAATAATGTATTGCATGAAATATTTGTACGGCTTATTTGATGCAGGCTTGCATTCCTCTAACATTACCGGATTACTGTTTTCATCCAGCCGGTACATAATAGCTCCACCAACATGAATATAGCTGTTTCTATCCTCATTAAGGAATTCCTCAGCCTTTTCAGGGTTATCAATCTGTTCTGCATTTATAAGTATTGACAGGTTTGCAGTAGGATTTGAGTTTATTGTATTTTCCCATTGGAATGACCATACCGGTTTAAGGTCGATAACCCCATCCAGATCCTCATCATACTTAGCGAGGTCGTGCTTTACATGATCCAAATCATAAGCTTTTAAAACTTCACCTGTTTCTGTTTCCCATCCCATGAAGAGATATGTATGATAAGTTCTTAAATCACCGGTGCCTTCCAGTCTCTGATAAGTTCTAACAGCTTTATTTGGATAATATCCACCGGGATCAAGCTTTTCCTGATATGAGGAATAATATGTGCCATCACTGTCCTTATATCCGATATTTCTTACAACATATTCAGCTCCTGCAGCGCCCGTAATCTCCTCCGTTGCTATCAGTGAGCCGGAAGATTCATAATCAAGCTCTATAACATCAGGGAGTTTTCCTCCATCAATCCTGTCTCCAAAGGAAGGCTCAGCATCTGTCATATGATAATTTACGGTATATGCCAGCGGCTCTTTCTTCTTTAATTTCCAAACCGCCTTTATATCTACTACAGAATTTGACTCCCTGTCTTTTTCTACTCCTTCTTCCATATATTTTGTCAGATCAATGGTCTCATCCTTATAGTAAACACCATCTTCATGTGTTCCCGTATATCCGTAGATTTTCCATCCAACAAATTCGTAGGTATACTTCCATTCACTGTCAATGGATACATATTTTGTGGATGCAGGCGCTTTCAAGACATAGTTCTCAAGAGTTGTACCTGTTCCCGATACAACCTCTGTGTCTGCAAGAGGAAGATTATTCCTTGTTCCAACATCTTCCTTTTCCTTTGGATATGTATAATTTACTGTATAATTCTTCCTGTCATTTACCTGTGAAATCCTAAACCATTCAGTTACATTAGTCAGATCTGCATCTGCATCAAATTTTGAGTATGCCTGGAACCTCTTTCCACCGCCTGAATAATCAAGTGCCAGAGGAACGTTTCCATCATCAGCAACAATCCTGATCCTGGAATCAGGAAGCAGGTATATATAGAGAAGCTGCGGATTATCGGATAATCTTAAATTTCCGATGTTGTTTTCCCATACTAAATTAAGATATTTTCCTACATTTGCTGGTGAAACCGCGCTTTCTCTGATTTTAATGTAATGACCGAATGTCGTATCTGTTTTTTCAAAAGTCCATATGGTTTTAATAACAGAATTTTCTGAAATAACCCCGGTGTTCTCATTTACATATGCACTGATGTTTACAGGTTCAAACATCTCTCCTCTGGTTGAGTCATAAAATGTTTTATCCGATACAGCATATCTTTTGTTATCCTTACCCTTCGTATAAAGCACAAAGTCACCTGTAATTGTTATATCCCCAACAAGCTGCAGCATTGTGCCGGATACAGGATTGGCCGGATCCGTACTCAAGAGTTCAAACTGATTGTTTTTGCCGGTATTGTTTATATACAAAAACTGTCCATTATATCCGGGCTCACTTGCGTTCTTGTCATAATATTCAAGCAGGTGATAATCACCGGCGTCTGTAACTCTGAATTCAGCCGCCTTAGCTGCCTGCGTAAAGTAAACTTTTCCGTATGAAATTCCTATATAAATATCACCATTATGAAGTCTATAGCCATGATCTCCAAGACCAAAAGTCCACTCTGTTGCCCTTGAGGGTACACTTACCTTTGTTTCTGCAGATCCGGGTGTGTAAGAAAGGAAATATCCACCGTCCAAAACATACAATTTTCTTCCATTGTAGGATTTGTCTGAAATATCACTTTCTCCGGGTGCTTTCGTCAAATGAATGTGAGCAGCCGCAGAATTTACCATAACATCCAGATGATCTGCCGATGTTCCGTATCCTATGTATTTATTTGCCACATTAGTCTTTGCAAGGCAGAGCAGATGATAATCTCCCCAATCAGAAGCAGTAAATCTATTGGCAGAATCCGTTCCTACCTCCCATTTTGTTCCGTCAGTTGTTATGTAGCTGCTGCCGGCACCAATCTTATAGCCTTCCTCACGAAGTTCAAATTTCCATGCAGTAGCCTTTGATATATCGTCTGTATAACATAAAACCGCTGGAGAAGTTGTATTATCAAGACTCAGGTAGTGCTTTACTGCTGATGCATCCTCATAATCTATATAGTAGTTTTCTCCATCAAGCGATGTATCAAATACATCAAACGTAGGAAGAGTCAAAATTGTATAAGCAGAAAATCCATCCGTACTGAATTCTGTAACTCCATCATTAAATACAGCATCAAGTACTTCAGCGCTTTCTCCAAAATGAACAACCCTGACACTTTCTTCCTCAGCGTTTATGTCCTCCTGAAGAAGATTAACTGATACTTTTACGTCTTTATTTGGCTGATAGGTATCTCCATTTACCGGATTTACAAATGAGATATCAAAAACCTTTGCTCGCTTAACATATTCACTGTAGGTTCCAAGTTCTCTTGCACTTTCCTCAACATATCCCGAATATTCTCCGGTATCAGAGCTCACTTCCGTTACAACAAGCTCAGCATCAGCCGGAATTCCTGATGCATTATCATAATCTACGGTTATTTCATATGTACCATTGTCCGTTGCAACTACTCTCTTTTCTCTTATAGGCTGAACAAGGACATATACAGAAAATCCATCCGTAGTAAAGTTCACACTATCAGCTGCCTCATTTGATGACAGATTTTCTTCTTTAACTGCAGCATCCTCAAAATCCTCATCCTTCCTTAGCTCTGTTCCCAATACCTCAGGCTCATCTGATTTTATATGAACAGCAGCAATTTCATCATCAAGGAAAAGCTCATTATTTTCATAAAGATTTTCTGCCCTGATTTCAACCTCTACAGGTGCCTTGGGCTGTATCTCCTCCCCGTCATATTTGATTGCAATATCAAGCGCTCTGTAGCTTGCAATCTCATCTCCTGATAGTTCCACTGCCTCATTGGCATCACTAATAAGCTGAGGATAATCATAGTCCTCACTATCCTGTGTAATATCAGTCACCTCAAGTACAGAGCCCTCAGGTATCTCTGCCTCCTTGCCAAAGGTGATGGATATTCCCTTATCCTCTGCGACAAGACATCCCTCTGCAGATTCTTCCTCGATCACCTCTGCATCAGTCTCAATAAGCATTGATAAATCACCGATTATATCTGTTTTATTATCATTTATTGCAGGATCATCCTCTGTTTTTTCTGCAGACTCTACCTCCTCAGCTGCAGGCTTAATGCTCTCATCCTGAGCCGTATTCTCTGTTACAGGTTCTTCCTCCTGAGGCTTTTCCGCTTCATTTTCATCGGTGTTTACATTTTCAGTATCGCTTACAGGCTCTGCATTTTCCTGTGCAGGCTCCTGTGATTGTTCCGTATTCTCTATTGCAGGCTCTTCCTCATTTTCCTGTGGCTCTGTAGTCTCACCCTCATCGATGCCCACTTCCACTGAAGAAGATTCGCCTGCAGCTTCTGAATTATTCTCTGACCCGCTGTTATCCTGATCCACTTCTTCCTGCTCGGATGTTTCAGATACCTCTTCATTTCCTTCTTTATCTTCGCTCGGAATAGGCTCAGTAATAACTGCTTCTGCAAGTGTTCTTACTATGTCTGTTTTCCCAAGGTCACTTGCAAATGCCTTAATTGTCGCAAAAGGATCTCTGTAGCTAAAGCGAACCTTTGCCGAGGCATCCGCATTTACCACCAGATTTTCAATTATCGGCCAGTCACCATAGTGAGCCTCGGAAAAGAGCATATCCGTAGCGGCAACATTCTTTAGCTGTGAGCAGAAAGGCATACCAAAAATCGCAGGCTGCAGATTATTGTCATATCTGTGTGTTTTATCCTGACGCTCCAGGGTGAGCTCTCCTGCAGGAAGTATGAACTTATTGTATTCATAATCGGTTTCATTTTGCGCAAGGGGCTCATCAATAGCCTTTATTCCGGCATCGTCTTTCTCAGTATTACCTATTCCCTTTAGATATTTTCCATCCTCAGTAGGATTTATGATCTCAAAGTAATGATTTCCGGCAAGGCCTGTTCCTCCAAGGTTTCCGGCAAAACCACCTGCACTGCTGCTTCCTGTGAAAAATACCTGTCCGACTGCATAGCAGGTAGCTATGTTTCCTCCTGATAATGAGCCTGCAAAACCTCCTACAGTACCTGCTGTTGCCGAGCATGTGGAATAACTGTTCTGAATTGTTGCAGAATCAGCCTTACCCACAAAGCCTCCGGCCATATCTGTACCTATGACATTAACTCTGGCAGGAGTGTTTTCTGATACTGATTTATCATACCTTCCTATATGCTCATCAACAGTTGTCGTATGTCCGCCCGACTGACACATATCTATTGACGCACCACTCGCTTCTCCTATAAAGCCTCCTGCATTTCCGCCCGTTGCCTTTACGTATAAAGCTGCTGCAGATCCCTGCACGCTTCCGCCACTCATCTCACCTATAAGGCCACCTGAATTTCTACCTCCGGTAATCTCAATATCAGAATCATCATATCCGACAGTTGTACCGGCCATACCCTGCCCTGCTGATGCCATCTCGCCATTATACGCAAGAGTGTTTTTTATATCAGAAGATGTAGCTTTTCCTGCAAGCGCACCTGCTGCCCCACCTGTTGTCTTAACGGAGATATTCTTGATCACACAATCCTCTACTGAAGTAGCATTCAAAATTCCAACAACTCCCGCAGTATCTCCCGCACCTGTTACTGTACTTCCAACCTGGCTTCCACCGGTTTGACCTGCTGTAGCGGAATTATAGCTGACAAATAGATTCTTCACCTTGGAATTATCAAGCTCTCCAGCAAGCATACCTGTTCCACCGGCACCGTTATTCTTAATATCGAAATTGGAGATAACAAGATTTGCAAGCATCAGATTATTTTGCTTGCCAAACAGCCCTATATCGCTAGGGCTTCCAACTATTTTGTATGAACTGTCAGAGGTGTCTACTCTAAGTCCTGTAATTGAATGGTATTTGTTTTCACGTGCTGTTGCAGAAAGGTTTACTTCCTCAGGATTTTCACTTACAACATCATCCATACTCCTTAAGGGCTGCGCATTCTTAGCACTGTCGTATCTATATCCGTTGAAAGACACAAGCTGGTCATTGGTTATAGGTGTAAAATTGCGCACTTTTCCTGCAAAACTGCCTGTCTTTGGCAGGTTTTTCTCTTCATCCCAGGTTATGTCCTCAAGAAGGACTGCGTCCATGACACCGGGATTACCGTCTCCTGCTGCCATCTGAGCCTTAACCTTTGAAAAATCGTATGCAAGATTTTGAAGGTGCCTTGGATATACTATCCTTGCCACACCGTTTGTACCCTCAATATCAAAATCAGCATACAGACTGTTCTCAACATTTGAAGTAGCACTTGCGCTTCTAACGTTCTCAGAATACCTGGCATTTCCACTTCCGGAATCCCACACCTTTACCGACATAGTAATATCATCGCCGGGAGTAATGGCATTTTCCATAGTCCCGCCGCCTTTTACCTTAAGATTCTTAAATTGTCTGTCGGGTTCAAGGCTGTCAAGCTTGATATATCCTATAAGTCCGTACTTGTTATTCGACTTTGTATCACCAAAGCAAGATGCAGGAATTGTATTTCTCAACTCATCAGTTGTAATAACTATACCTGTTGTTCCATCGGTATCAAGGAAATTACTACTACTGTCACCCGCATAGTTTTGCCAGTATATCTCGTTTGAAGAGATATCGACTGTATCGTCACCTGTAGTAGACTTTATACCTTTAAGTGAGATCTTAAATGAGAGATTCTCTATAGCATTCTTCGTATTTTCATCAACTGTAATCTTGATAACGCCAAGAAGATCTCTTCTGTTAAGTATCCACGCACCTACTGACAATCCTCCCTTTGCGGCAGCTCCAAGGCCACTGTTTGAACCCTCAGAGTAGTAGCCCACGTATGCATCAAATGCTGCTATTCTGTCCTGCGGTGTTCCTCGTACAGGGGCTGAGCTTGGAGATTCACTAAGTGCAGCTATACTCGTTCCGCCTTTTTCAGGGTTGTCACTTAATATAACCGCATATACATCAAGGCTTACCGGGTCATACTCGATTATCCATTTCGCAGATTTTATCTCTGCTTCCAGGCTATTGTCCTCAGCAAAAAGTGATTTGGCCGCACCCTCATCTTCCGAAGTTATGTATGCAAGGGTTCCGCCCTCATAATCAAAGGTCTTGGCATTGTAAAGCTTTTCAACCACAGATTTTACTTTTTCGCCCTCTTTTTTTTCTGTTTTCTCCTCTGTTACAAAAAGCTCCATCATGCGGCTTTCAGCGGCATAATAAACAGCCTCAGCTCTTTTATCAAGGTGAGACTGCCGCATATTTCGTATTAACCTCATTCCGGCTATAAACCCAAAAGCCATAAGTATGATTATTATTGCAATAACCACCAATAGCTCGACAATTGTAAAACCTTTTCGTCCTCTTCTTAAGTCAACTTTTTTCATTACCAACATACTCCCCAACTAGTATTTATTTCATTCAGATATTACTGATTATTATCCCCGGCCTTGACTGTTACTGCATATTTCCCGGATGCCAACTGCTTTCCGTTCTTATCTTCAACCGTTATCTCATAGTTGAAGATGATTTTTTCATCTTCTCTGGAAGGCGAAGTTTTATAACTTACTCTGAGATTATTTGCATAATCAAATGGCCCTCCGTCTTCTGATCCCACTATCGGATAATAGCTGTCTCCGGTCTTTAGATTTTTGAGGCATATGCTTGTCCCATCCCCCTGTAAAACGCATCTTCCACCTACTAATCCACTACCGTCAATAAAGGACATCTCGTCCTCAAGCACTATGTCACTTGCAGTTGTAAGTGTACTTCTGACAAAATCAGACAGAGTAGACATTATCATCTGTGCCTTCGATCTGTTTGTACTCTCAATGTAGCGCTTGGCTGCCAGATCCATTGCTCCCGTCACAAGCTGCGTTGCAAGTAGCAATATCACTACGGCGAGAAGCATTTCCAATATTGAAAAGCCTCCGCAGCTTGAACTTATTTTATTTTTAATCTGCCTTTTTATCTTTTCCCCAAAATTGTTCATTTCTCAAATAATCACCTGATACTAAATCCTGTTACTTCAACACCGTGATTAGTTGTATTTTCTTCTGCATAAACAGAATGCTCCGCAGCTTCCTTGTTCGCCTTAGATGCCGCAACTACTGCCCCGGGAAGAAGCATAAGAGCAAGTACGCCTATAAGCAGCGCCACCAGAGTTTCTATCAGAGACTCTCCATATTTACTTTTTATCTTTGCTCTAAGCTTATTGATCATTGATTTACCTTAATCACTCTTTATCTTGCTTATTATGTAGGAGCCTTCACCTGACCAGGAAGCATAGGTCACTTCTTTTTCAAGTAAATCGCCATTTGCATCATATTCACCCGGAATTTCTTCCTTAACTTTATTTCCCTCTCCCGGTATAACTATTGTCAGCGGATAATTGCTGTCGCCGGACTCCACCCATATATCAACCTCAACTGTATATGATTCGTCCATAGTCATTCTGCCTTTTAGACTGCCATGTATTTTTTCAAGTCCGCTGTAGGAAAAATCTATGTCATGTGCCTGACTTCCGCTTCCTCCTGAAACAGAATCCGCCATATCCTTAAGAGTATCTCCAAATTGTCTGTCCGCTCCTGTAATCTCTGATTCTTCTCCTTCAACCTTTTTGTATGTCACATCCTCTTCCAGACATTCCTGAATTAGCCTTGCTGCCTCTGTTGTTGCAATGTAAGCTACTTCCTCCTTCTTCTCCTCAACTGTTCGTCTCGCATTTAGAATTGACGCATTAACAATGGCTATGGCCACAAAACAAACAATAAGAAAACCCACAAGCGCCAGTATCAGTGAGGCACCCTCCTGTGACTTGATTTTTTTATGACATTTGCTTTTTATATGTGTAAAAATGTCCGTCATTCCTTATTAATGTCCTCCGGAAGCTCCTTATCAGGCTTTCCTCCCTGCATAGTCTCATAGAAGGTTCCACTTAGATTAACTGTAACCTCTCCGTCTTGAAGATTGGACTCCCTGACAAAAGGTGAGATCATCATATCTCCCACGAGACAACGTATCTCGCTATTCTCCAAATCTTTTATAATCTCCTCTGCCTTTGAAAAACTTCCGGCAGTAAAGGTCATGGCAAAATCCCTCCTAATGAGGTCATTCTCCCTTGTAATGCCTGTAAAATTAACTGAATAATCATCAGCTTTTCTGAGCAGCTCATGGAGAAAATCTATTTCCGCTTTCCCGGCATTATAGCTTGGCATATAGCTTAAAGCAGACTTGTCGCCTTCACCCAGCTCATTGGACATTTTCTCAATCTGTACAAGCCTTGCATCAGCAATTGCAAGCTCTGCTTCCAGGGCATTCTGCTCGGATTTTGCAGAAGCGATTCCCTCTTCAATCGGAGTAAATACAAACAGATAGTACAAAGCTCCGATTATCACAATTCCCAGAATAGCCAATAATATCTTTTCAGTTCCGGTTAATTCCTTGTTCAGCTTTTCCACTATTATTTCTCCTCTTTAGAAGACTTTGTGACCAGATATACCTTTATCTGAGCTGTTACATTGTTATTACCTGCTCCTATATCATTACGAAGCTCATCCTCTATGGTCTTGGCTGATGTAACTGAGCAGTTTTCAACTATCTCCTCTTCGCTTAAAAGTGAAGAAAGTCTGCTTACGCTGTCCAGATTATTCGCCAAAAGATCCACAACCAGCACTTCACCTGATAAGCTTACATATTTAACCTTCATTCCCTGCTGCCCAATAAGGTCTATCAATTTTGTTGTCTCAAGACGCCTTATTCTGTTTTTTTCTTCGTCATTTAGCTGGTCCCAGCTGTAATGAGCGTATTCATCTGACAGATCATCCGAGTTTGTAATAGCCTTCATGCGTTCTGCTATCTCACTCTCAAGTGCCTTAGCCTTACTTCTCTCATTATTCAAAACTTTTAATCTGTCATATATACCAAATTTTCCGAGAGCTGCCAGCAATACAAGAACAGCTGCTACTATGGCAAAAATAATACGTTTCCGTACAATTTTCTTTTCACCGGCAACTGCCATATCTCCGTTGGTAGCTGCGCCGATCGCATCACTTAAAAGAATCCCAACTGAGCCATAGGTTACATTTATTTCTTTATCCTTTTTGTACTTCGGGAATAGTTCATCAAGCGTCATAACATTTTTATCAAGACGCTTTTTGATCATCTCTACCAATGGTTCAATGGTTGCCCCCATACCACATAGTGCAATGTCATTAAGTCTTGATGTCATGTCTGACATCTCGTAGTAATTCAGTCCCTTTAGTATTTCTATTGATATATCCTTATATGCATTTACAGCCCCCGGCAGATTGTCACAATCCTGGTAATTGTTCCTTAGGTAGGTAATTGCAAGATGACTGTCCACATTCAGTTCATCTGCTATAGCATTGATTATTCTGTCCTCGCCTATATCTATCATGTGTGACAGTTTAAACTCACCGTTTCTGAATATCATCATTCTGATTGTTTTTCTTCCGATATCCATGAAACAGCGCTCTTTTCTGATCTCGTCTTCATTGCCCAGAGCTTCAAGCAAAGTCTCATATACCGAAGTTTCCGGCAGTGCTTTAACCAGCTTCAATCCGGCAAGTTTAAGTGTTTCACGTATGAATGTTATGACATCTAGCGGAACAGCATATGCAAGAAGATTTACTTCGTTTGAATCTTCCTGCTCTGCTTTTCTTTCTACATAATCAAAAACATATTGTTTAAGTTCCCCTTGAATCAGATCCTTAAACTCAAAAGGTATATTAAACCTTAACTGCTCGTCATCTATTTTGGGCATAGAGATGTTGCGCACAAAGATGTCTTTATCAGAGATAACATAAGCAACATTTTTGCAATTTATCTTGTGTGCTTTCAGCTGTTCCTTAAGAAATTCCACAAAAAGAGTCTGTGAAGTAATTTTATTTCCATCAACAATATTATCCGGAAACTCTTCCCACACAGATTTGCGTACGACACTCCCTTTCATCAATGTCAATGAAAGTATGTCATTATTTATGCTTAATCCTAATACGCCGTCATTTCTTGCCATTTGTTTACCCCTCTCATAGCATTTTGAAATACCAGGCAGTTATCTCATCTCCAAAAAGCAGTACTATATATGCAGCTGCAGCAATAGAAGGTCCGAATGGAAATTCATTTGATGCCTTAGGTTTTATTATCCTTCGCACCACTGCAAATAATATCCCTATAACGCAAGAAAATAATATCAGTTCATATGTTCCTACAAATCCCAGGTATATAGCGATAATTGCCATCAGTTTTATATCGCCGCCACCAAGACTTTCTTTTTTTAGCAGTTCATCCATCAAAATGCTTATCGCAAGCATTACAGCCCCACACATAACTCCGGATAATAACCGCTTCCCATAAAAAACCAGTGTATATCTTCCAAGGTATAATTCTATGGCCGAAAAAAACATCCAGCTTATCATCATTGCAATCAACACTCCATCCGGAATCTCTGACGATTCAAGATCCACAAGCGCTATTGCAAAAAGGAACCCGACCAAAATCCATTTTTTTAAAAATTCGACCGGATCGCTCCCGTTTACTACGTAGAGTAATACCGACAGCGCCATAAAGCTCAGCTCTGTTATCGGATATCTGACCGAAATCTTTGCTTTGCAGTATCTGCATCTTCCTCTTTGAAGCAAATAGCTTATAACAGGTATAAGGTCGATCGCTCCAAGTTCATGTGAGCAGCTCATGCAATGACTTCTTGCTTTTACAAAATCTTCCTTTCTTACGATCCGCATAGCCATACAGTTTAGGAAAGATCCAAAGACCAGCCCAAAGAGTGCTATACATATTACGGAGTATATATTCTCAGCCAACTCACATCCCCTGATACATACTGAACATTGCCATATAAATCGCAATTACTATAAAACCTGCAACCAATGCGATAAAAATAAGTAGCGCGGGTTCAAGCATGGCTATTACCTTAGCCACCGCCTGCTCAAGTTCGTTGTCATAATACTTGGCAACTACATCCATTGTATGTTTCATTTCACCGGTTTCTTCTCCGACTGCTACCATATCAGTCAATATGTCCGGCATGACCTCTGTCTTGCGCATGGATTCCGCAATGGTCCGACCCTCTTCTATACTTCCAACCATTTCCGCTATCTTCTGCTTATATATCTCATTAGTCATAACCCTGGATGTTATGCTTACAGATCTGGTCATCGGCAATCCGGCACTTATCATTGTTGCCATTGTATTTGCAAACAAGCTCGCGGCATTAAGCTCCACAATATTTCCAAAAAGCGGAAGCTTTAGCTGTAGTTTTGCTATTTCCAGTGCTCCCTTCGGAGTTTTCTTATATACAACGAAAAGTATTATGATCAGAGCCAAAAGAGTAATTATTATAAATATGTTATCTCTGAAAAAAACCGACACTCCTATAAGTATTCTTGTTGGTAACGGAAGTTGTTCACCGATTTCATCAAACAGTGCTGTAAATGTCGGTACAACCTTCACCATCAAAATAATAACTACAATAACAGCCACAAAAAGTACAAAGAGAGGATATGTCATAGCACTTTTTACCTTAGCGCCCATCTTGGTTTGTTTGTCAAAATGCCTGAACATTGAATCAAACGCACCGGAAAGATCTCCTGCCTCTTCTCCTGCTCTTATGGTTTCGCAAAAGGTAGGCGGAAGAACGCCCTGTCCATGATCCTCAAATGATGATGAGAGAGATCTTCCTGCTTCAACATCAGCAAACACTTCCCCCAGCAGTTTTCTTAAAAACTTGTTAGTCGTCTTATCACCAATCAGCTTTACAGCCCTCGCAATAGGAATTCCCGCAGTAAGGATTGTGGCAAACTGGCTGCACATCAGTGTAAAGGCCTTGGAATCAAGTTTCTTCGCTGTTATATCCGCACTCAAAAAGCCGGGAAGTTCAAAGGAATCCCTTTTAATTTCCTTAATGGATAGAACCACATCATACTGTTCTCTTATCTTTGCAGTTGCTTCAAGCTGGTCGATTGCTTCCAACATTCCCCTGACCTGTTCTCCCGAAGCAGAAAGCGCTGTATACTTGTAGCTGTTCATTTTTCCCCTCTGAAGTAAATAATTACTACCAAAAACGCTGCATTTTCATACAATTACTAATTCATATTTCTAGATACATAGTCCTTGTTTACTGCATAATGAAGTGCTGTATCTCTGGATATCAGACCTCTTCTTACAAGCATTACAATTGACTGGTCCATAGTCTGACCACCAATCTCCGCACTTGTTGCCACCATATTTGCTATCTGCGGGGTATCTCCCGTTCTTATAAGATTCTTGATAGCATCTGTAACAATCATGTATTCCGATGCAAGAACTCTTCCACCATCCTTTTTAGGAAGAAGCTGCTGCGTAATTACTGCTTTCAAGACCATTGAGAGCTGCATCCTGATCTGTTGAGCTGATCCTTCTGGAAAAACCTGCACCATTCTGTCTATTGAATCGGATGCACTTCCTGTATGAAGAGTTCCAAAGACAAGATGTCCTGTCTCAGCTGCTGTTATTGCAGTCTCTATAGTTTCTCTGTCTCGCATTTCGCCTATCAGTATTACATCCGGGTCCTCTCTTAAGGATGCTCTTAATCCTGCTGCAAAACTCGGTGTATCCTTCCCAACTTCGCGTTGATTTATAGCGCACAGATCAGCTTTGTAAACATACTCAACCGGATCCTCAAGTGTTACGATATGCCTCTTATAGTTATGATTAATATCATCAAGTATTGCCGCGAGTGTAGTGGATTTTCCTGAACCGGTTTCTCCTGTTACCAGTACTATTCCTTTGTGAAGCTTTGGAAGATCCAATACTCCCAGCGGTAGTCCCAATGTCGATAGATTTGGTATATTCTCTGACAAAATTCTTATGGCTACCGAAGGAACTCCCTGCTGTTTATATAAATGAATTCTGCATCTTGCACCAGATATGGTATCTGCTGCGTCAACCTCTCCATCCTTCATAAGCTTATTAAAAACTTCCTCTGTTCCTGACAGATGCCTGGCAACATTTATGCATTCCTCGCTACTTACAGGTTCATCCTCCATATTTTCCAGCGCTCCGTCCTTTCTGTACTTAGGACAAAGACCGCATATAATATGAATGTCAGAGGCACCTTCCTCTTTCGCTCTAGCTACAAGCGTTTCAATACTTGTCATTAATTCACCTTCTTAATCATTTTCATTGGTTACTCTAAGTACCTCATAGGCAGTTGTGACACCCTCCAGCACTAGTCTCATCCCCGCCTGCTTTAGTGAAACAAAGTTGCTTTCATCTTTTTTAAGCTCATTTTCTATTTCTGCTCTTCCGGCCTTTTTACTGATCAAATCTCTTATGGCAGGTGTCACCATCATGATTTCAAAAATAGCGATTCTTCCTGAATATCCGGTGTTAAAGCATTGTTGACACCCTTTGCCGTATCTGAATTTTGTTCCGGGTTGAATTTTTACGCCCAGCCTGTCAAGTTCCTCCTTCTGCGGCTCATATTCCTCAGAGCAATAAGGACATATACGTCTTACAAGTCTCTGTGAAATAACACCTCTCAAGGTTGCAGAAATAAGATATGGCTCAACACCTATATCCTCAAGTCTGTCTATTGCACCAACTGCATCATTGGTATGAATGGTACTCATAACAAATCTTCCGGTAAGTGCTGCTCTCATACAGATTTCTGCCGTTTCACCATCACGTATCTCACCTACAGACACAATATCCGGATCCTGTCTAAGGATTGCTCTTAAGCCATTGGCAAATGTCATATTTGTCTTGGTATTAACCTGAACCTGATTAAGCCCGTCAAGATTATACTCAATTGGATCTTCCAATGTTACAAGGTTAACATCTCTGGTGTTAAGCTCATTTAGCATCGCATACATAGTGGTCGTCTTACCTGAACCGGTAGGACCTACCAGAAGCATTATTCCATTCTTGTAGTGAATGAGCTTCTCATACTTAACCATGTCATCAGGGCTAAGTCCCAGCATCTCTTTATCAATTTCAGTATTGGATTTATCAAGCAGACGGCAAACTACCTTCTCGCCCCATGCTATGGGCAGCGTGGACACACGCATATCAAGGCTTTTATTCAGAACGCTTACTGCAAAGCGGCCGTCCTGTGGAATTCTTTTTTCAGCCACATCCATCCCGGACATGGTTTTAATACGGGCAATTACTGCCGCAGTTATGTCTTTCGGAACCTTGAGGATGTCTCTTAAGACGCCATCAATACGCATCCTTACATCCATTTCATTTTCTCTGGGCTCAAGATGTATGTCGGATGCATGCTCCGATACCGCACGCTCAATAATCGAATTAACCAGACGAATAGTGGGTGCGCCTTCATTTTCTCCGCTTATGGAGTTAGACGAAATAATGAAATCAAAGGCAGATTGCGAAGATGCTTCCACTTCGCTCTTACTATCTGTTCCATGTTCCCTCTTATAATCTGCTATAGCCTGCTTTGCATTTTCATTCCCATAAAGAGTATTTATTGCTCTCTCAACAGAAACATGCGTGGCTATAAGCGGAATAATCCTTAAATTTGCTACTTTTCTTACTTCATCCAGCGCATAGATATTAAGGGGGTCATCCATAGCAACATATAACGCATCCCCTTCTTTCTGTACCGGAACCAGATGATTCTGCTTGGCAATATTCCTTTGGACATACCTTGTCATCTCCTGCGGAATATTAGCTTTTGCAAGATCCACATAGTCAACCTCCAGCTGTATAGCAAGCGTTTTTGCTATATCCTCCGGACTGACTATCTTATTTTTAATTAAAACTTCACCAAGCTTTTCGTGGGTCTTTTTTTGCATATCAAGAGCATATTCCAGCTCTTTCTCATTTATCAGACCCCGTTCTATAAGCATATCGCCGATTCTTTTTTTTGCCATATTTCCCCCTGAAAAGAAAAACGAATCTATATGCTACGGTTTCACCCATTTCGATGTGACTTTTTGGTCGTCCCCAAAGATGATCAGCAGATATTTGCCCTTATGATCCTCAGAAGAGCCGTAGGGTTCTACCTTAATAACTGCTTCTTCCGGTTCGACAAAGGTCTTATTTTGAGCGTCATAAACCATTTTTTCGAGCAGGTCATTTTGCGTATAAAGTAGACGCGCCTCATGTTCAGCAGTTATCTGCACCTGCCTGTCCATATCCTCTAATGCGTCATCAGTCTTGCCGTTAAAGCTTTTTACTATAACCACAACAATTAGAGCAATCGCTATCACAATTGCCAGCACTAATATGCGAGATACGCCCCTGGAATTTGATAATTTTCCCATAATCCGCTTCACAAAAAAAAGTACGCCAAATTATCCCTCTGCTAACAAGCATCAGAGAGCTAATACCCAAGAGTTTCCATATATCAATTGATGGTTATTGTACCATCCTGACCACATGATACAGACCAACTGCCTGATGTTTTTGCTGCAGGTGGTGTTATACCGCTGGGCCATGAAATCTCAGATTGCCATCCTTCTTTTTTCTGCTGTACGGGAATTGTCTTTGCTCCAACAGCGCTTCCTGTCTCAAGATACTCTGCCATGACTTCTGCGTACAGAGCTCTGATGTTGGCGGCGTCTGTTGCTTCCCTTGCCTTCTCAAGCTGATTGGTGAAAGTAGGAATTGCGATTGCAACCAGAACTGCTATAATAGCAACTACTATCAAGAGCTCAGCTAGTGTGAATCCCTTACCTTTTTTCAATCTCTCCCTCATCTGTCTAATCATTTTACGTCTCCTTCCAATCGGAATTAAATAACGAAAAAATAATTTTGTATTTTTATTTTAACCCCTCACATTTTATTACACAAGGAAAGCAGCACGGATTTTTCTAAAAATCTTATAAAAAATTCCGATAACTTTTTTATAAGTTATCGGAATTAGTCAGTATTATTTAATCTCTATTTAGCATATTTCAGCACCTGAGGGCATAGCCTTTTCAGGTGTCATAAGAGCCAGATTACCTTCAGCGTCCTCTGCACAAAGAAGCATACCCTCTGATTTAACCCCGGCAAGCATTGCAGGCTTTAAGTTAACAAGTACCATTACCTTCTTACCAACCATCTCTTCAGGTGAATAATATTTACGGATTCCGGATACTATCTGCTTTGTCTGGCTTCCTATTCTAACCTGTGAGCACAAAAGCTTCTTGGACTTCGGTACAGCTTCACAAGCGATTATCTCACCTACCTGGAACTGCATCTTCATGAAGTCATCAAAGGTTATCTCATCCTTAGCAGGAATATCGATTCCTTCTCCGTCGTCTCCATCTTCTGCATTATCCTCGACGCCTCCAATTACAATGGCATTGGCTTCCTTTATCATTCCGGCTTTAGTAAGGTTTTCCTTTGCCTTTTTCTGAGACTCAATAAAATCTGCCTTCTGCTTTTCAGTGATCTTGGCAGCTTCTGCAAGAACTTCGTTCAGATCCTTTCTTGCAAAGCACTGTTCCGGAGCATCCGTAATCTTTGTTCCGCTCTTAAACATACCAAATGTATCAAGAGTATCAAAATCACGGCTCTCAGTATTAAGCATTGCAAAAATCTTCTCAGCTGTTCTTGGCATAAAGGGCTCAAGAAGACTTGTTCCAATGGTAATACCCTCTACAAGATTATAAAGAACTGTTGACAGTCTGTCCTTCTGAGCTTCGTCTTTTGCAAGGTTCCACGGCTCTGTTTCATCAATATATTTATTGCAGCGCTTAAATACTGTGAATATCTCTGTAAGAGCATCAGCAACTCTGAGATCATCCATCTTCTTTTCAACCTTTTCATAAGCGCTTGTGCATACAGACTTGAGATCAGCATCCACACCGCCTTCTACACCCTTATCAGCAACCACGCCGTCAAAATACTTATTTGACATTGCGATTGTGCGGTTTACAAGGTTTCCAAGTGTATTTGCCAGATCTGAATTGTATCTCTCAACCATAAGTTCCCATGTGATAACACCATCGTTGTCATAGGGCATCTCGTGAAGTACAAAATACTTAACAGGATCTACACCGAAAAGACTTACAAGATCATCGGCATAAATAACATTTCCCTTACTCTTACTCATCTTTTCACCGCCCTGAAGGAGCCAGGGGTGTCCAAACACCTGCTTGGGAAGAGGCTCGCCAAGTGCCAGAAGGAAAATAGGCCAATATATTGTATGGAATCTGATAATATCCTTACCTATAAGGTGAAGATCTGCAGGCCACCATTTTTTATAGTCTTCGCTGCTATTATCCACATCATATCCAATTCCTGTAATGTAGTTTGTAAGAGCATCAAGCCATACATATACAACGTGCTTCTCATCAAAGGTTACAGGAATTCCCCATTTGAAGGATGTTCTTGAAACACACAGATCCTGAAGTCCCGGAAGAAGGAAATTGTTCATCATCTCGTTTTTACGGGAAACAGGCTGAATAAATTCAGGATGGGTATTGATATGCTCAATAAGCTGAGGAGCATACTTACTCATCTTAAAGAAATATGCCTCCTCCTCAGCGGGATGTACATCAGATCCACATTCGGGACATTTACCATCCACCAGCTGAGACTCTGTATAAAAAGCCTCACATTCTGTACAATACATTCCCTTATAGGAGCCCTTGTAAATATCTCCCTGATCGTAAAACTTCTTGAAAATCTTCTGAACCTGCTGAACATGATCCTCATCTGTGGTGCGGATAAATCTGTCATAAGAAGTATCCATCATATCCCAGAGGCTCTTAATAGTACTTGCAACGCCATCTACAAACTCCTTGGGGCTGTTGCAGCCTGCCTCGATGGCTCTTGTCTCTATCTTCTGTCCGTGCTCATCTGAGCCTGTCTGAAAATGAACATCGTAGCCATCTTTTCTTTTATATCTTGCTATAGCATCGGCGAGCACTATCTCATAGCTGTTACCTATATGTGGCTTACCGGATGTATAAGCTATCGCTGTTGTAATATAATATTTCCCTTTATTCTGCATTATTTTGAAATCTCCTCTAAAACAAATAATAATCTTGACCCGGCTTATAGAATAGCCCAAAATTCACTTTACCAGCAGAGTATGTCGCATCCCGTTTCAGTAACCAAGACCTCAACTTCCCACTGTGCTGACGGTGAACCGTCCTCTGTGTATACTGTCCAGTCATTGTCTGCATCAACAAAAATCTTATCACCGCCCATGTTTATCATAGGCTCGATTGTAAATACCATTCCGGGCACCATGATCATCTCTGTGCCTGGCTTACTTACAAAGCTTACCCATGGCTCTTCATGAAACTCATTACCGCAACCATGTCCGCCAATCTCGCGAACTACTGTATATCCATTCTTAAGAGCATGCTGATGAACCGCATCACCCATGTTTCCAAGCGGTGTCCAGGGTATTACATTTTTCACACCAATATCAACCGCTTCCTTAGTAACATCAACCAGCTTCTTCCAGGCAGGATCAACATCACCTATGCAAAACATTCGGGAGGAATCTGAAAAATATCCATTTAATATAGTAGAGCAGTCAACGTTTATGATATCGCCGTCCTGCAAAATATCTTCTGTAGAAGGTATTCCGTGGCAAACCATATCATTAATAGATGTGCAAACACTTTTGGGAAATCCTTCATAGTTAAGAGGTGCAGGAATTCCACCCATTTTTCTGGTCACATCAGCAACAATATCATCAATGTCCTGAGTCGACATGCCTGCCTTAATCTTGTCTCCAACCTCATCAAGACAAGCCATGTTTATTTTTGCGCTTGCCTTAATACCCTCTATATCCTCCTTTGTCTTAAGGAGTGATCTATGAGGAACTATCTTTCCTTCTCTTTGAAGATTAATAATCTTTTCATCAAAAGCTTCATGGCAAGCCTTATACTTCTTACCACTTCCGCACCAACATGGTGCATTTCTATCCATTTTCTTATACATCGTTCTAACTATCGACCTTTCTTTAAAACCGCATTTAAAGTCTATTATCTAGTATGCCTTTACTATCTTCTATTGTCAACGCGCCTTACTCGATTTTCTCTATTATCATTGCATATAGTTGCACTTATCAAGCTAAAATATCTATTAGCTATTACTAACTTCCCCTATTCTACTCTCCGAAAGTGCCATGGCCACAAATACATACATAAAGGATGTCGCATATACATGCTGAAAAAAGAATAGGCTGCAGGCAAAGTATCCGGATAATGACAAAAGCGCAACTAATGACATTCTATGCTTGTCCGCTCTTTTCCACAAAAATGCAAATGAAGAAACAATAAATCCTGCATATGAAACAAATCCCGGTATTCCATTTTCAATAATAAAATTCAGGTATTCATTATGTGCCACCATAAGCTTGTACTTTCCATACATTTCCCCAAGAGCTACAGCATAGTCATCAAATGAATATATATAACCTGCAAATCCGCCCTGTCCTACTCCTACAAGCATTCTAAATGGCGACATTCTTAAGAAACCTCCCACAGCACATCTCCAGTTGAGTCCTCTGTGAGTTCCCCAATCGTAATCAAAGTTAAGAAATCTGATATTTGCAAGACTCCCTGCTTTTTCCGGGTAATTAGTCACCACCACCATTGCTGTAATTGTAATTAAGATAGCAAACAACAGGATAGTCACCAGAACGCGATACAATATGATAAGTTTATTTCTGTTCCACTCCTTTTGTCCTGTGCATATAATTCCCGCAAATATCAGTGCCGAAACAATCATCAACATAATCCCGATATGTTTTTTAAGGAGGGTATTTACAGCATCGTTCTCATCCACAAATACAAACTTTTCATGAAACAGTCTGAATACAAGTACATATACTATTTCTGACACAACGCCTATCGTCGCAAGAATAATCACAAATCTTTCCAATAGCCGTCGCTCTTTCACACATACTCCAAACAGAACAAACAGCTCAACCATAATTACAGGAAGAATCGTATCACTTCCTACCACCCAGGCTCCCATAAATATGCATATATCCACTATCAGAATAATTATCCCGGTATGAAAGTTCTGCTCAAATATATAAAGTCCTATCCCTGCACCCATAAGACATGACATATACATTGTTGCCCAATTTGTCTGTCCAAGCGTGGAAATAAAACCTGGATATTTGTTTCCCATATCAAGCGGATAGATATCAAACCTGTTTAAAACTGTAAGTATACCGGTAATTCCTGCTCCCACACCTGCAGCTATCCATATAATGTGGCTTTCTTTGTAGTAAAAGCAGATAAGGAGCATCGATACAATAAACATTATCTGGGTAAGCAGCCCCATATGCCAGCTTCCTTTTCCAAGCCATGACACTGCCATATCAGTTGAAAAAATATACGATAATAAATTAAGAGCAAGGAAAATAATCAAAAAAGTAATTGGAAGCGGGAGCTTTTCTTTGGAAAATTTCCATTTATTGCAGACCATTTCCGCAGCAAAGCAAATCCCGCCTGCCAACACAATAAATCCTATTGTGACCGCTCTGTAAAAAACGTATTTGGCATTTGCGATATTAGCATATCCGTCCTGATAGTAGAGCGGTAGCAGCGCCATTAAAATAACCAGATAGCATCTTGTCAGCGATTCTCCGTATTCATGTATAACCTGTCCCGTAGATTTCTTTTCTTTTTTCAATGATAAGTTACTCCTCCAACCAGCCAAAAATGCACCAATTCACATTAAATCTGAATTCCCCCGCATACAATGACAATTATACTTATCAAAAAAAGCACAGGCAAGGATTTCTCCCTACCTGTGCTCCTATATATCATCTGATTTTTCTCTCAAAAATATATGATCATCATTTTGATCCTGCTGCCTTGTAGGATTTATGCAGCTGAAGATTTTCACAATCAGGTGGTGAATTAACAAGCGAATCATTTCTAACCTTGCAGGAAGCATTTCTGCAGTCTCTGCATCTATAACCTGAATGATTTGAATACATTTTCTTGCACTCCAATGAGCAGAAAGCATGATTACTTTCTCTAGCTGTAAACATCCTTCCACAATTCATGCAAATGTTCCTTACATTATGCGCCATAATATCACCACGCCTTTCACCACTGCAGGGCATACCCTCACATTAATTATATGATGTGTAGCGCAGTAATTCTCGATATTTAGAGAAATTTTAGAAAAAATTAAGGAGCGATATTACTTCATTTTTGCAAGAAGATTCTTTACATTATCTGTAATGTCCCCACCAAACACTGCAGATCCGGCAACAATTACGTTAGCACCTGCTTCAAGAGGTGTTCCGATATTGTCTGAGGTAACTCCTCCGTCAATCTCAATATCAGTTGTAAGCCCCATGTCATTTATCATTTTTCTGGCTTCTCTTATTTTCTCTGTGCATTCATTTATATACTTCTGTCCGCCAAAGCCCGGCTCAACAGTCATAACAAGCAGCATATCGATATGATTGATATAGGGTTTCACTGCCTCTACAGGCGTCTTTGGTTTAATTGCCAGTCCAACCTTTTTGCCAAGACTGTGTATCTTATCTATCACCTCTCTCGGATCAGAAGCAGCTTCTACATGGAAGGTTATTATATCTGCTCCGCTCTCTGCAAACTGCTCCACATATCTGATGGGTTCCTCTATCATAAGGTGCACATCATATACCTGATTTGAAGCCTTTCTTATTGATTTAAGAACAGGAAGTCCAAAGGATATGGAAGGTACAAAAATGCCATCCATTACATCAAAGTGCAAATACTGAGCACCTGCCTCCTCTGTTTCCTTTATCTGCCTGCCCAGAATAGTAAAATCTGCTGACAGTATCGATGGTGAAAGAATATTCATAGTTCTACAATCCTTAAAATATTTATTGACAATAATTGATACATTACTTTTTTACATTATTTTGAAGAAAAAATCAAAAAATAATTTGGTACCCGTTTTTACACGAAAAACAGGTACCAAACCTTTTTAATACACTTATTATTTTCTGCTTTTTATTTCAGAAACTCTTTGACTGTGTTATATACGCCTTCACCATCAAGTCCATACTTCTTAACCAATTCTCCGGCAGGTCCGGATTCACCATAACGATCCTGCATACCGATCTTCTTAACAACAGTAGGGTGCTCCTCAGCAAGAACATCACAAACAGCAGAACCAAGTCCGCCGATAACAGAATGCTCCTCAACTGTTACAACCTTACCGGTCTTCTTAGCTGTAGCTACAACAAGCTCTCTGTCTATAGGCTTGATTGTGCAGATGTTAATAACCTCTGCGCTTATTCCATCAGCTGCGAGCTTCTCAGCGGCTTCAAGTGCTGAACCTACACCAATACCTGTTGCAATGATGCTGACATCAGTACCCTCGCGAAGAACAGTTCCTTTGCCAAGCTCAAACTTATAATCAGGTCTGTCATTAACAATAGGGCAAGCTGCACGTCCAAAACGGATGTATACAGGACCTTCGTGCTCAGCTGCTGCGCGTACGCAAGCTCTTGCCTCGATATCATCTGCAGGACACATAACTACCATTCCGGGAATGGTACGCATAAGCGCAAGATCCTCGTTGCACTGATGGCTGGCACCATCTTCACCTACAGTAATACCCGCATGTGTTCCACCAATTTTAACATTGAGGTGCGGATATCCTACTGAATTACGAACCTGCTCAAAAGCACGTCCTGTAGCAAACATAGCAAATGTGCTTACAAAAGGAATCTTACCTGTTGTTGCAAGTCCTGCTGCAATGCCCATCATGTTACATTCAGCGATACCACAATCTATGTGGCGATCAGGAAACTCTTTTTTAAACCAACCTGTTCTTGTTGCTGCTGCAAGGTCTGCGTCAAGAACAACAATCTTGTCGTTTTCCTTAGCAAGCTCTATAAGTTCTTTACCATAGCTGTCTCTTGTAGCTATCTTCTTAACTTCGCTCATTTTAACCTCCTTATGCCTCTAATGCTTCGCCAATCTTGTTGAGATCGTCCATAGCCTTAGCATACTCTTCATCATTAGGTGCTACGCCGTGCCAGGAAACCTGATTCTCCATGAAAGAAACGCCCTTACCCTTTGTTGAGTGTGCGATGATAGCTGTAGGCTGTCCCTTTGTTTCTCTAGCTTCCTTGAATGCTGCTCTAATAGCATCAAAGTCATGTGCATCTATATTGATTACATGGAAGTTAAATGCCTCAAACTTCTTATCGATAGGATAAGGTGAGCATACCTGATCAACAGGTCCGTCAATCTGAAGGCCGTTATTATCAACGATAACTACAAGGTTGTCAAGCTTTCTGAAGCCGGCAAACATTGCTGCTTCCCAAACCTGTCCTTCTTCAATCTCACCATCTCCAAGAAGAGTATATGTTCTGAAGTCTTTATTATCAAGTTTTGCAGAAAGTGCCATACCGCATGCTACAGAGATACCCTGTCCGAGTGATCCTGAAGACATATCAAGTCCCGGAAGATACTGCATACTGGGATGTCCCTGAAGTCTTGATCCAAGCTTACGAAGAGTCTTAAGCTCCTCTACAGGGAAGTATCCACGCTGTGCCATTACAGAATAAAGACCGGGTGCTGTATGTCCCTTGGAAAGTACAAAGCGATCACGATCTGCCTTAACCGGATCCTTAGGATCAATATTCATCTCCTCAAAATACAGATATGTGTAAATATCTGCTGCTGACAGTGATCCGCCCGGATGACCTGCACCTGCTGCGTGAACCGCTGTGACTATGCCCTTGCGGACTTCATTTGCAATTTTCTGCAATTCTTTGTTCGTCATAATTCCTCCACTTCCTTTGCTATCTCTTTATGCGACGGGGCCTATGCCCACGCAAAACAACAATAACACAAATAGCAATATGTGACTATTAGATTTTTGCTGTTTTATTACTAAAAATTGTTAATAAAAAATATATTTCACAAGATATTTTTGCTCACTTTTGACCGTAATAAGCATTGGCACCATGTTTTCTGTAGTAGTGCTTGTCCTGAAGTTCCTGTGGTGCAGGCATAACTCTGGGGTTTATAACCTCGCATCTGTAAGCCATCTTTGCCACTTCCTCGGTTACTACCGCGTTATGAACTGCTTCGTGCGCATCCTTGCCCCATGAAAATACCCCATGATTCTTACAGAGTACAGCAGGTACTGCAACAGGATCCTTATCCATAGCATTAAACTCATTTACTATCAAATGTCCTGTATTCTCTTCATATGCATCTTCTATTTCATCTTTTGTAAGACATCTTACACAAGGAATCTCACCATAGAAATAGTCAGCGTGTGTTGTACCATAGCAAGGAATTGATCTTCCCGCCTGAGCCCAGCTTGTAGCATAAGATGAGTGTGTATGAACTACACCGCCAACCTCCTTAAATGCCTTGTAGATTTCAACATGAGTTGGTGTGTCCGACGAAGGATTAAGTTTACCTTCAACCTTATTACCCTCAAGGTCCATAACAACCATATCATCAGGGGTCATAGTCTCATAATCTACGCCGCTTGGCTTTATTACAAACAATCCTGACTCTCTGTCTATTTCACTGACATTTCCCCATGTAAAAGTGACAAGGCCATATTTGGGAAGCAGAATATTTGCTTCATAGACCTTCTTTTTTAGTTCTTCTAACATCTGATATCTCCTACCTTTCCGCTCGCTTTCTATAAAACAGATAAAGCTTTTTATCAATTAAGTGAATTAACAGCAGCTCTTTCGATTTCAAGTCCTGCTTTATAATCCTTCATGAATTCATCAAAGCCCTTAACATCTTCTGCTACAGGTTCGAATGTCTCAACCTTTCCACCCTTGAATACCTTATTGTTAAGATATTGCTCAAGAGTCTCACCATTCTCCTTATTAAGCATGAATCCTGCAAGTATTGCCTGTCCCCATGGGCCGCCTTCACCTGCTGTCTCCATGAGCTTTATCGGTGTATCAAGGGCTGCTGCCATCACTCTGTCACCAACTCCTCTGATTTTAAAGAATCCGCCCTGGCCAAAGAAGAAATCTGCCTTAACATTCTCTTCCTTCATAAGGATATCGTTACCAACCTTAAGAGCACCAAGTGCTGTATACAAATGTGTTCTCATGAAGTTTGCAAGGTTCATCTTGGCATCAGGTCTTCTTACAAACAGCGGCCTTCCCTCATTAAATCCTGTAATACTCTCACCTGAAAAATAGTTGTATGCAAGAAGTCCGCCACAGTCTGCATCACCTTCCATAGCCTTTTTATAAAGTGTTCCATAAAGAGTATCATCATCTATATCATTGCCTGTTGCTTTAGCAAACTCTCTGAAAAGCCCAACATATGCGTTAAGATCTGATGTGCAGTTATTGCAGTGTACCATTGCAACCTGCTCACCTGAAGGTGTTGTAACAAGGTCAAGTTCCGGATATGCCTTTGAAAGGTCATGCTCAAGAACAACCATTGAAAATACTGAAGTACCTGCCGAGATATTTCCTGTTCTCACGCCAACAGAATTTGTTGCAACCATACCGGTTCCGGCATCTCCCTCAGGAGGACATACAGGGATTCCTGCTTCAAGTGTTCCTGTAGGATCAAGCTTTTTCGCACCTTCTGCAGTCAGTTTGCCACCATCAGCTCCTGCAGGAAGTGACTTCGGGATTATATCGCGAAGCTTAAAACTATAGCCTTTTTCTGCAGCAAGCTTATCAAACTGACCCACCATCTTCTCATTGTAGTCACAGGTTGCTGAATCTATAGGGAACATTCCTGAAGCATCACCAACGCCAAGAACCTTCTCTCCGGTAAGCTGCCAGTGAATATAGCCTGCAAGAGTTGTGAAAAATGCAACATTTTTCACATGCTCTTCACCGTTTAACATAGCCTGATAAAGATGTGCTATGCTCCATCTCTGCGGAATATGGTATCCGAAAATCTCAGTAAGCTCATCTGATGCTTTTTCAGTTATTGTATTTCTCCATGTGCGGAAAGGCACAAGAAGATTATCATCCTTATCAAAAGCCATGTAACCATGCATCATTGCTGAAAATCCCATGGCGCCAACCTTCGTGAGCTTTTCTCCGTACTGCCTTTCAACATCCTCCATAAGATTTTTATAGCAATCCTTAAGTCCACCCCAGATATCATCAAGTGTATAGGTCCATATACCATCCTCAAGTCTGTTTTCCCAGCTGTGAGACCCCTGAGCAATAGGATTGTTATCCATATCAGTAAGTACAGCCTTTATTCTTGTAGAACCAAACTCAATTCCGAGCAGTGTCTTTCCATCTGCTATTGCCTGTTTTGCATTACCCATTATTTTTCTCCTCCAAATTTGTAAAATATTATTTCGCAGAGATCCTATATTTCTCTGACAGAACCCCTTACAGTTATCTCTTCTTCAAACTCATATGTGGCCAAAAATCCGGGATGATGAATCAGCCTCACCAGATTCTCCGCAGCTCTTTCCCCAAGCTTTTCCTTGGGATGCGGAATGGAATCGATAGGTGGTCTTGTAAGCTTTGCAAGATCAGAATCATCCATGCTCACAAGAGATATATCCTCCGGAATGCTCCTTTTATCCTCATCCAGAATCTGTATTACAATAGCTGCAACTTCATCGTTATAACAAAAGACCGCTGTACAATCTGACAACCTGTCTCTTATTTTTTCTCTAATATGCTCCTGTTTTTTTAAATCCTCGGTATCAAGCCATATTATTTTGGAATCATCAGGCGCAAGATTCTCTTCTGAGATTGCTTCGAGGTATCCGCTGTAGCGGTCAAGCCCCTGCCTGTCATCCATCTTAAGTACACATCCTATTTTCCTGTGTCCTTTATCAAGAAGGCTTCTTACAGCTTTGTACGCACTCTTTTTATCATTCATGGACACGTGCGGTATGCCGTTTATATTGCCTGCTTCAGGGTTCCATCCCCCTGACATTTCCGGATAGTAACTATTCATGAAAAGTATTGGAATATTCATCGCAGAAATCCTGGCCAATAAATCCGTATTGGGATTTGGTAAAGCACTCCTTGTAGGCTCCAGTATTATTCCTGCAACCTCATCCCTGCTGATAATCTCAGTGAGTATTTCCCTCTCTCTGACAGACGAATTATTTGTAAAGAAAAGTTGTACTGAATATCCAAGCTCCCTTAACTTGCTCTCAATGCCCTGAATAGTCTTGGGAAAAATATAGCTGTCAACATAAGTTGTTATTACAGCTATCCTGCTGCGCTCTCCGCTGCCAACCCTCTCATCTGTAACATAGGTCCCACTTCCCCGTTCAGCAGTAAGTATTCCCTCCTGTACAAGTATTCCTATAGCATGTCTGGCTGTCTGCCTGCTTATATTAAATTGAACACACAAGTCATTTTCAGATGGAATCTTATCGCCGGGTCCCAGCTTGCCGCTGCTAACCTGCTTGCCAATCCAATCTATGACCTCCTGATATTTTGGCACTTTTCCCCTCCGGTCAAACCAGTCTTCGATATGCATTTATGCAGGTATCCGATCTATTGCCATTTTGAGCATACAAAAACCTCGCTATGAATTTACATAACAATCATAGCGAGGTTGTATACATCGGTCAACAGTTTTGGTCTTGTGATTTTATACAAGTTTTATAAGTTGTATATGTACAAGTTGACGTTTCTATTTTACAAAATAATGTCTTCCAAGCCACCTTGAAAGCCCATCCAGTCCGGGATAAACGATTCTTTCCGAGATATTTTGATGGTCCAGCATGTCTCTGATCTGCCATCTCAGTTCTTTATCTATTATGTACTGAGTTGTAAGACTTGTATTCTTATTAAGAAATCCTTGTATGTCCTCCATCTGGCTCGGTATTACCGAGAAAAACGAGTACTGGTTAACAATTCTGAGGTCAACGGACGGAGGTTCTATTATTAGCATGGCTTTATCCTGCATATCCTCATCATACTCTTCAAGAGAGTCGCAAACCTCCTGAAGCATATCAACAGAGAATACTGTTGTACTGTCTCTTTTGGCAACATTCTGATATTTCTCTGGCAAAAGATCATGAAGTTCATGAATATCTATTCTCCAGACAATACTGTCATGTGTCGACATCTCTTCAAGGTCATTTTCTGTAACTGAAAAATGAAGTGCTATAAGAGGTGAAAAAGACCAGTCCAAAAGCCTTGTCGGAAGGCCATGGTGTTGCCCGAATATCATCTGTCTCCAAACAGATCTCTCTATCGTAGGCTCCTCGAGAGCCGCATATTTTGTAAAATTCCTTAGAATGCAGGGTTCAAGTTGCCTTCTCTTTTCCTTACAATTACGCATAAGACTGGTGGTCAGTGCAAACTCAGCATTGGGTACGCCTCTGTAAACATACAGGTTTCTGTTTCTTCCAAGATCCTCTCTGTACTCCTGTTCGGAAATCATTTTGAAAAGTGTATCCATATCATGAATTCTGACTGTTTTTATCATGCTGTAACACGCCCCCCTTCTTACATGTTGTCGATATATCCCCTGTCCCAAAGCATTATTTTTAATTTCTTTGCAAGTTCAACTGCAGGAGCCGTAAAGTACTGATTTGTCATAACCGCTCCTACCATACAGTCATAGTAATCCTTACCGGCATAAATTTCCTGTACCGCTTTTACTCCTATAGGCTTATCGTAGCATTTACATTGAATCGCATAACTAATGCCATCCTTTTCAGCAAGAATATCTGCTCCGAAGTCTCCACTGCCCCTCGTTACTTCTACTTCTGAAAATCCGTGTTCTTTAAGTAGGTCAGCGCAATAATACTCGAAGTCATGACCTTCAAGCTCATCCATCGGTAAAGGTCTGTTTCTTCTAATCCGCAATATGATCAAAGTAATCAGCAGCAGTATCAGGATCATACCTGCAACTGCTGTCACTACAATAATGTTTTTATCAAGCATGAGCGCATTATCCCTTCTTAGAACCATTTAGAAGTGCCTGATAAATCTCACGTTTTCCGACGCCTCTGTCAGAGGCGACCTGTTTCATGGCATCTTTATGGCTCATTCCGTTATTTTCATAGTAGGCCATGTGATCTTCAAGACTCATCTTTGACCACTCCTGCTGTTTTTGCTTATCCAGCTCATCAAGGCTTACGCCCTCTATTACCAGAACATATTCGCCCCTTGGTTCATTCTCCTCATAATAGGAGACTGCACCGTCTAGTGTTGTCGGCATAACCTCTTCAAATCGCTTTGTAAGCTCACGGCAAATTGTAATCTTGCGCTCGCCAAGTGCCTCTCTCAAGTCCGCTAATGTAACCCTCAAATGGTGAGGTGCTTCATACATGATGATGGTTCTGTGCTCATCTTTAAGGCTCTCGAGAATTCTTCTTCTTTCCTTTTTGTCATCCTGCCCCGGCAGAAAGCCTTCAAATACGAATCTTCTGGTATTTAAGCCTGATAGCGTAAGTGCAGTAATACATGCGGCAGGTCCCGGAAGAGAAGTAACTGTTATCCCTGCCTCATGGCACATTCTCACCAATACCTCTCCCGGATCAGAGATAGCAGGCGTTCCTGCATCAGTAATAAGTGCTATATTTTTGCCTTCCTGCATCAGCCTTATCAGGTATTCTGCCTTTTCAACCTTATTGTATTCGTGATAGCTTGTCATCTCCGTGTGTATATCAAAATGGTTTAAAAGCTTTATACTGTTCCTGGTATCCTCTGCTGCAATAATATCCACATTTCCAAGAGTCTCTAATACTCTGGCTGTTATATCATTCAGATTACCTATAGGTGTTGCACAAAGGTATAACATCCCCTGCATATCAGAAGCCATAATTCTCCTTTATTTCCCGGGTGTACTCTCCGGGCTTATCGTATATTATAAGTGGCGGTTCAACAGTTATCCTTGGCTTTCCGTCCCTTAGTCCCTCTACCAGAACCATGCTTGGTTCTTTATCTACATAAGGGTGAACCATTCTAATTCTCTTTGGTTCCAATCTGTTTTTCCGCATACATTCAAAAATCTCTGCCAGCCTGAAAGGCCTGTGAACCATATAGAATTTGCCCCCCGGATGTAGCATGATTTTCGCTGCCCTAAGCACATCGTTCAAATCGCATAGGACTTCGTGCCTGGCAATTGCTTTAGGGCTATCGGGGTTTGTCAGTCCATGTCCCTTTATCATGTATGGCGGATTTGTCGTTACAACGTCAAAAGAGGCAGGTTCAAATAATCGCTCCGCCTCTTTTATATCGCCATTAACTATGCTGACACGGTCAGTAAGATTGTTATATATAACACTTCTCATGGCCATATCGGCACTGTCTTTTTGAATTTCAAGTCCAACTAAATGCTCTGCTTTAGTCTTTGCAGACATAAGAAGCGGTATAATACCGGTTCCTGTTCCAAGATCAAGTACCTTGTTACCTGCTGCCGCAGTTGCAAACCCCGATAGTAATACCGCATCCATTCCAAAACAGAATCTGTCCGGATCCTGGATAATCATCAGCCCGTTTCTCTGAAGATCATCCAGTCGTTCACCGTCTTTAAGGATATATTCCATGTCCTTAGTTCTTTCCATCCGATTCCTCACCACGATTCCGGTTTCTGTTATCCTGTCCTTTATTATCATGGTTTCCGGAATTCTGACCTCTGTTATTATGGTTCTTTTTGTTAAAATTTCTTCGTCTGTTATTCTTCTTATCGAAGTTTTTCTGCCCTTTTCCCTGACCGGAGCCTTCCCTGTTTTGCTGCTGCGAATTTCTGTCATCTCCCTGAGAAGAAGTCTGAGCCTGCACATTTTGATTTTCTGAGTTCTGTCTGTCTTTTCCCTGATTATCCTTATTCTGGCTCTCTCTGCCTTGATTATCCTTACTCTGGCTCTCTCTGCCCGGATTATCCTTACTCTGACTCTCTTTTCCCTGATTATCTTTATTCAGACTATCAGTATTTTGATTTTCTTTACTATTCTGATTGTCCTTATTTGGATTATCTTTATTTTGGTTGTCTTTTCCCTGATTGTATTTGTTTTGTTTATCCTTAGCCTGATATTCCTTGCCGGAATTATTTCTGTTCTGATTATTCTGGTTTCTGTTTTTTGCAGGTTTTTCCGAAGAAGCATTCAAATCCTTATCCTGCTGTTCCAAAGCCTTTGCAGCCTCTTCATCAGCATCCTTTTCCTTAGGGCCATTCTGCTTATGCTTCTGCTTTTTTCTTACAAGAGTAAGATCATCCACGTTAACTTCGTGAACTTCCTTCTCATCATCAACATCAACGAGTATACGAACTGTCTGCCTTAGGATGTTTACACTTGCAACCTCACCTTCAAGGTCATCATTTGTTTTGACAATGTCACCAACTCCCGGCATCTTGCGGTTAAGTTCCTCGTATACATCCTCCTCGTTTTTAAGGCAACACATAAGTCTTCCGCAAACACCTGAAATCTTTGTCGGATTAAGGGACAGATTCTGTTCCTTTGCCATCTTGATAGACACAGGAATAAAATCTGATAAATACGAATGGCAGCAAAGCGGTCTTCCGCAAATACCGTAGCCACCTATTATTTTTGTCTCATCTCTGACACCAATCTGTCTGAGTTCTATTCTTGTCTTAAACTCAGAAGCAAGGTCTTTTACAAGATCTCTGAAGTCAATTCTTCCATCCGCAGTGAAGTAAAAAAGCACCTTATTATTATCGAAAGTGTACTCAGCATCTATAAGTTTCATCTCAAGCCCGTGCTTGATGATCTTTTCCTTACAAATTCTGAACGCTTCCTTTTCCTTTGCTCTATTGCTCTTTTCCTGCTCATTATCCTTATCATTAGCCATACGAAGCACAGCTTTAAGAGGCTTTGTCACCTCTTCGTCTTCGATATCTCTAGGGTCTGACAGTACTGTGCCATATTCCACCCCTCTGGCTGTTTCAACTATTACATGGTCACCCTTTTTTATATCAAAGTTACCCGGATCAAAATAATAGATCTTTCCGGCTGTTCTGAATCTTACGCCGATAACTCTGGTCATATATTATAAATTCTCCTTTATATCAAGCATCAGCATCTGGAGAGTCATCATGCTGTTAACATTTGCACGAATTCTGTTTTTTGCTCTCTCAATTGCCTCTAAAATATTATCAATTTGTTTATACGTACATTTTTTCGTAACACTACTAATATACGACAGTTTATCCGCGAAAATCAAGTGATCCGCGCTCTCCTGTGCCTTATAGACAAGCAAGTCCCTTACATAAAAAAGTAAGACATCCAAAAAGTCCCCTGTCATTATTACGTCAGGCTTTTTATCTGTAGAATCTTCCGGGGTCAAAAGTACAAGAAGCCTTTCCGCGATATCCCCTGCCTGTGTCCTTGGAAGTCTGTCCAACAGATCAATTGCTCCGTTTTTCAATTTCTCAAAGTTTTCATTTTCCGTTAAAAGAATAGCCTTTCCCACATTTCCCTGCGCAAACGAAACTGCAAGCCTCGCCTTGTAATCAACGACTTTCCTTTTTTCCATAAGGTATTTTTGTATGAGATCATCCCTTACCGGTTTTATGGGAAAAACTATACATCTACTGAGTATAGTCGGAAGAAATGCGTCAACATTTGAAGTCAGTATGATGATAGTAGTATAAGCAGGCGGCTCCTCAAGCGTTTTTAAAAGAGCGTTCTGCGCCTGCTGAGTCATCAGTTCACCGTCAGGAATTATGTAAATCTTGTGATCCGAATATGGTTTTATGTATACGTCGTCACATACCTGCGTTCTTATCTCATCTACACCTATAGAGGTTGGTTTTTCATGGATTACGATCCGAATATCAGGATGAGAACCTGATAGCGCCTGTTTGCAGGAATGGCATTCCTCACAGGGTTCCAAATATCCTGCTATATCCTTTTTATCCTCACAGAGAATCGCCTGCGCAAAGATCTTTGCGATCATCTTTTTTCCACTACCGGTATCTCCCGATATGATATACGCATGTGATATTTTCCCCGTTTTAAGAGCATTCTGCATGTGATCCTTAATCTGCTCCTGCTCTATTATGTCTGAAAACCGTGCCATAAACGGCAGCTCCTCCCAATTCTTTTATGTAAAAATATCCAGCAAAAGTCCTTCTATCTGACCTATCTTCGCCAGAATATTTATATTGTCTTTTTCATCCTTTACCAACTCTCTTGCAAGTTCATCAAGATTCTCATCTATAAGTCGTATAATACCGTAAACTCTATGTCGTCCTCTTCTGTCCAGAAAGTTTTCTCTGGAAAATGCATGAGACCTGGTAACTATCTCATTTAGAAAATCCTTTATTAGGATTCTGTATCTCTGCATATCCCTGATATCGTTCTTCTTCGAAATCTGTTTTCCCTGCTGAACAATATCCTGCATCATAAGGTTTAAGCGCTCTGCAAGTGATGAGTCCTCTATCTTACTGGTCAGAGTAAACTTAAAATCACCATTTACATCCTGCTGAGGCTGCGTCTCATGAACCTGTGTGGTTTGCTGAATATTGTCAATTCTGATATCCATAAAAAACCTCTCTAAAGCGATATATCACCGTGCCGGCCCACTGCATATTCAAGCCTTTTTCAAATTTCTTATTTGATCATATTCTGGATATAGCTCTCAATCTCGCTGATACAATCCTCAAGCGCCCCATCGTTGTCAAAAGTTCTGGTTATTCCTGCTTCTGCAAGCTTTTCATCAGAATAATCTGCCTTATCAGCTAAAAAACGCCTGCACATTTCATCATACTTAGGCTCTTCCTGCTTTAGCTCACGCTTCATGGCCCTTTGCATAATTGCACCGTCTGTAGCGCTTATCATAAGTGGGATAACATTTTCCTCGCCAAAATACTGACGCATGGACACGAACATTTCGACTGTCCCGATTATCAGGTAATTGCCCTTATCCAAATCAATCTGGCCATCATCAACGGTAAAATAATGCCATGGACCATACATAGTGTTATAAGTCCGTTCTTCTATAATTCTACGGTCAGCTTTGAATTTCTCATAGCGCTCAATGCTGCAAAAATAATATTGAACTCCGTCTTGCTCCTTCTCACGCATTGGCCTTGTTGTATATATAATAACCTTATTCAGAGGAATCTTTGCTCTCTCCAAAAGTCGGTTATAAACTGTATCTTTTCCACATGAGCTTCTGCCCATAATTTCAAATATTTTTCCCATCTTCTGCGGTACTTTTTAAAACCTTTACCTTTCTTGCTCCATTTTCAGATATATCTACACCCTGAATATTCATCTTTTCATTGATATATCTACCAATATTCATGATTATTTCTTTTGTAAAAACTTCCCCGGGGGCTATGATCGGTATTCCCGGAGGATACAAATTTATGAACTCTCCGGCTATTCTGCCTGATGCTGCACTTATATCTATTTCTTCCTGCATGGCATCCCAGGCTTCACACAATAAGAAAGCTGATTCAGGAATTTTTATATCATTTTTGCTATATTTGTTCATGACCTGAACTTTTTCTCTGCCTTCTATTTGCAGGTCAATATCTTTAATCGCTGTTATCAGCCTGTTTATACCTTCCTCTGTATCATAGCCTGTAATTATCATAAGCGAGTAAAAATCTCCCGCCATCTCAGGCTGAAGCCCATACTCTAATCGAAGTATATCATATAACTGCTGCCCTGTGATAGCGCCGTTCCTGGCATAGACTACTACCTTGCAGGGGTCCTGAATAACATCCATATTAACTACAGTAATATTTTTGCAGGATTCGGTTTTTTCCAGAATATCATTTTTATATCTTATTAATTTTGAAAAAATTCTTTTACTATTCTTCTCAATATCAGCTATACAGGAATCAATTGAAGCCATCAGTACATATGAAGGACTGCTTGACTGAAATATTTTTAAAAATCTGCGAAGCCTTTTTTTATCCACAAGATTTCCCTGTACATGGATAAGTGCTGTCTGCGTCATTGAAGCAAGTGTTTTATGAACACTGTGAATAACTATATCAGCTCCCTGAGACACAGCATTTTCCGGTATATCTTTATATAATCCAAAATGTGCTCCATGAGCAGCATCTACTATCAGAATTTTCCCGTGTCTATGACATATATCTGCAATCGTCCTAATATCGGATGCTATTCCTTCGTATGTGGGCGAAGTAATAAAAACTGCCTCAATTTTCTTATCTTCAGAAAGTGCTTTTCCTACTTCATTTGGATTAATTTTTCCAAGCAGTATTCCACCATCCGGAATTTTAACTATTTCAGGTAAAAGATATTGAACCTCTAATCTCCTTAAATATGCAATATGATACAAGGATTTGTGAGAATTACGCCCTGCAAGCAGTTTTCCTCCTTCAGATACAGCAGCAGAAACTGCCGAAAGCACTCCTGACGTACTCCCGTTTACCAGGAAAAAAGTTTCTTGTGCTCCATATAACCTTTTTGCCCGTTCCTGAGCATCGAATATGATTCCTTCTGCATCATGTAGGTTGTCATATCCATCAATTTCTGTAATATCAATATCCATATAACCTGTCATTTCAGTTGCATTTTTATTTCTTTTATGCCCAGGCATATGAAACGGATACAAATCATTTTCTTTTAATTTTTTTAGCTCTTCAAATATTGATCCCATACGACCTCAAAATATAATATTATATTCAATACCAACTCAAACTAATTAGTCTGATATTGTCTACCAAATCAATGGAGTAAATATAAAAATTTTATAAACTCAATATTTTCAAATAAGACTTTTAATATCAATATTGCTTGCGTTTATGTTTCGTTTCTGCATATTTTACACACTACTTTTTCTTTATTTATTATAACATGCTATTTTCCTTACTCTTTACATATATCCGGACAGTTTTCTAATATATTCCCCGATTTTCTCTTATTTTTAAAGTATTTGTAAATTTTCTATTATAAGTGTTATTTTTCTAACAAAATATTGTATAATGTAGTGTATGAGCGTTTAGCCGAGGTATAAACGCCGAGGCTATCACAATAGAAAAAAGAAAAGGAGTAAAGCAATGGCAGAAATCAATTTAACACAGTATGGCATTACAGGCACAACTGAAATCGTGCACAACCCTTCTTATGAGCTTCTCTATGAAGAAGAAAAAAAGGCTGGTCTTGAAGGATACGAAGTAGGTCAGGATACTGAACTTGGTGCCGTTAATGTTATGACAGGTATTTACACAGGACGTTCTCCTAAGGATAAGTACATCGTTATGGATTCAAATTCAAAGGACACAGTTTGGTGGACAACTGACGAGTACAAGAACGACAATCATCCTATGAGTGAGGATGTATGGGCTACAGTTAAAGAAATCGCTAAGAAAGAGCTCTGCGATAAGAGACTTTTCGTTGTTGATGCATTCTGTGGCGCTAACAAAGATTCACGTATGGCAGTTCGTTTCATCGTAGAAGTAGCTTGGCAGGCACATTTTATTAAGAATATGTTTATCCAGCCTTCCGACGATGAGCTTGCTAATTTCAAGCCTGATTTTGTAGTTTACAATGCTTCAAAGGCAAAGGTAGAAAATTATAAGGAACTTGGTCTTAATTCTGAGACTTGCGTAGCTTTCAATATCACAAGCCGTGAGCAGGTTATCATTAATACATGGTACGGCGGAGAGATGAAGAAGGGTATGTTCTCAATGATGAACTATTATCTTCCTCTTAAGGGCATGGCTTCCATGCACTGCTCTGCAAACACAGATATGGAAGGTAAAAATACAGCAATCTTCTTTGGTCTTTCAGGAACAGGTAAAACAACACTTTCTACAGATCCTAAGAGACTTCTTATTGGTGACGATGAGCACGGTTGGGATGACAACGGTGTATTCAACTTCGAAGGTGGTTGCTATGCAAAGGTTATCGGCCTTGATAAAGATGCTGAGCCTGATATCTACAACGCAATCAAGAGAGATGCTCTTCTTGAGAACGTAACTGTAGCAGCTGATGGTAAGATTGATTTCGATGATAAGAGCGTTACAGAGAATACTCGTGTTTCTTATCCTATCAGTCATATCGAAAACATTGCTTCTAAGGTTAACAAGATTTCTGCAGGTCCTGATGCTAAGAACGTTATCTTCCTTTCAGCAGATGCGTTTGGTGTTCTTCCTCCTGTATCTATTCTTACACCTGAGCAGACACAGTACTACTTCCTTTCAGGATTCACAGCTAAACTTGCTGGAACAGAGCGTGGTATCACAGAACCCACACCTACTTTCTCAGCTTGCTTTGGTCAGGCATTCCTTGAGCTTCATCCTACAAAGTACGGTGAAGAGCTTGTTAAAAAGATGCAGAAATCTGGTGCTAAGGCTTACCTTGTTAACACAGGTTGGAACGGTACTGGAAAGCGTATCTCCATCAAAGATACACGTGGAATCATCGATGCTATCCTCAATGGTGATGTAAATAAAGCTGAGA